>JAAYAE010000142.1 GCA_012719555.1 Acholeplasmataceae bacterium
ATATTACACTATTAACAATATGCTTATTGTTGGTTCTAATTATTGGAATTCAGTTCATGCTGCAACTCCTGAGGTAATCGTCAAAGATGCGGAAGGGCTACAGACCATGAGGACCTTAGGCATTAATATGGCTTGGATTTTAAAATGTATTGAAGCAGGTAAAAATGCAGGCATTAGCGAGCCTAAACGAGAAGATAAAATAGCAACTTTTTTTGCCCAATAGATGTAAGTCAGTTGTAAAATCCATTATTTAAACAATATTATTCCCAAAATACACAAAAGCACGAATTGGCATTTGCCAATTCGTGCTTTTAGTATTTTTTAGCTATGCGAACGATTTGATAAAAAACGGGAAATTTTAGACCAAATTTCTTGAGTATCAAGAAATTGTTTATAATGTTTTTGCACATTTTTATCATAGTGATCAAGTTCTTTAGCTATATTCATAAAATCATCACGACCAAAATAAGCACACACACTGGGAAGTGTAACACTTATTTGCTCCCGCATCGTGTTAATTCGTTCTTCATAGTTTTCGCGTTGGGTTATATACAAAAGCAATGGTTTGTAACGTATCCAACCAATACAAGCCTTATAAAAACGAGTAACAATGGCCTCTGAATCTGCTTTTATATATTTTAATTTAATTGGAAGTACTCCGTCCATTAAATGATGATAAGTAGAGAAACTATCATGAAAAGTATAAGAGGGTACACGCAGTACTGTTCTTTCCGAAAGACAAGTACTTAAAAAAGTATCTTCTCCTCTAGCTCCGGGAGGATTATAAAAAGGACTTACCCTCTCCGGTTTTGTCAAATTGATGCATAAATTCGAACCAGATATAAACTTAGCGTGATTTATTTCCTTAACTTCTTTGGCTTCACCACTCATCAAAATTTTTGTATCAGCATAAGTCACCCCGCCATTTTTCATAACCGAACTTATCGTATCCCAGTTTATAATGTCATTGCTTATAGCTTCAACAAACAGTCTGAACATATTTTCCGGCATTATTTCATTAAACTCCAAATATGGGATAGGCGAAATATAACCACAATGCAGCCCATTAGTTATATCTGCCTCTTTTATGTTTTGTAGATGTGTTGCTAAAACCTGTTGTCCACCCCAAATAGCAGTAGAACGAGTATTCGTTACAGCCATTGGATATTCATCATCATCAAGAAAAAGTAGGTAATCAAGATTATTTTTTAGTGCCATATAAAGAACGGCATTACGTTTAGCCGCATATCCACTCCCAAAAAATAACTTTGCCTCCTTTTCATTTATTACGCCCTCACTAATTAGATATTCACTTTCCGTCTTTACAATATCCTTGTTGATAAATGATGTGCTGTCAAGGAGATTTAGAATATCTTGACTTACATTTGTATAATCTGTTGCCTTCGTATTAGAATATTTTAAATCATAAGCAACAATTAGATTCAAACGGACATTATCTATGTCAGTAACTCCGCTTTCCTTCCAATTGTAAACACTGGTTTTTAAAACATTCCTAAAGGTCTTTCTACCGGTTGCAAATCCTATTCCTACATTTATATTCCTGCCATCTGCATTTTTCAAAACTTATTACCTCCTTGATCTATAAACTCACCAATAAAATAAAAAACCGACGCTTCTCTATCTGCCTTGACATCATAGCAGCAAAGGGACTACGCCAGTTGGTGTGCACTACCAAAAGAAACAATATTTAAATTTTGTACTATATTGTTAACTATTTTTTAATATACACTAGCTTTCCCCGCTTTTAAATGCAAACTGTAACGTCAATAATTGATTATAACATATTTTCATCATATTGGCAAAGCACCCATTTTTTTACATTCCACAACAAATCCTTTTAACTTTCAGACATGAGCTAACCCCCTTTCATTAGACTTATTCTGCCTAATAAAAGGGTGTTCTATTCATACACGAAGAAAAACTTTTTCACACTATTTCTTTTTGTAAACTATTCCACCTGTAGCCTGCTGAGTAGGTGTAACCGTTACTTCACAAATTTGAACATGTGGAGGAGCACTAATGGCGTAAACTATTATTTCCGCAATATCTTCCGGTGTCAAAGGCGTAATTCCGGCATAAACATTCTTGGCCTTTTCTTCGTCTCCATGAAAACGCACATTACTAAAATTAGTCTCAGTCATTCCTGGTTGAATATTAGTAACACGTATGGGTGTATCCACCAAATCCATACGCAAACCATCACTAATGAAATGCACTGCTGATTTCGTGGCACAATAAACTGCTCCATTGGGATAAGCAAAAATACCCGCAGTAGAACCTACATTAACAACATGTCCGTTAAGTTGGTATTTAAGCATAAGTGGCACTATTTTGCGAGTAAGATATAATAATCCCTTAACATTAGTATCAATCATATTATCCCAATCTTCGGGACTACCCTCATGCAATTTTTCAAGGCCTAAGGCACAGCCGGCATTATTTACTAAGATATCAATTTTCTTCCATTCTTCCGGTAAATTATCTATTGCCTTATCCACAGCCCCACGATTGCTAACATCCAGCTTAATAGCAAGACTTTCGGTATTATAAAGATCACGCAAATTTTTAGAAAGGTCTTCTATCTTATTGAAACTCCTTGCACACAAAATCAACTTTGCCCCAGCAGCTGCTAAAGCCTCCGCGCAGGAACGACCTATACCATTACTTGCTCCGCTTACAAATACAATCTTTCCTTTTAGTTTTTGCATTATATAACGCCTCCCTGATTAAGCACCCAACTTATTGACATTTCTTCTGATTAATCTTAACACAATATAATGCAAATGTTAATAGTTGTAATTATTATACGACTATCTGTTTTTTCACTATGTAATAAGCAATCCCAATTATAGGAAATGTACCATAAACATTAAATAAAAATAGCATTTATGGTACACCAAAGAACTATATAGTATTAAGGACTTTTATTAGTAAACTATCTGTTGCCAATTAAAATTTCAAGGCTTTTTTAGGACAAACAGCAACACATCTCCCACATTTCAAGCAATCACTATTGTTAAACCCTTCTAACTTACCTTTTGCCGTATAAGGCTTTAGTTGCATAGGGCATGCTTTTTCACAAAGCTTGCAACCGACGCAAGAATCAGATACGCTTAACTTCATAGGTTTTTTTATAGTACTAATCCAACTAGCCAAGGTTCCCATAGGGCAAAAAGAACACCAAGTTCGTTGATGATAAAATAATCCTAGCACAATCCCAACTATAGTTGTGATTAGTATAAGACGTACCAACACTGCTCCCATGGCTGTTAAATCCCCCCATGCCGCATACATTTGCACGGTAAAGACAATCATAATAAATAGCACCATAAATATTCTTAAAGCATTACTTCTGAATATGGAAGGAATAGGTTTTTGCGGCGAAACTTTCGATAATACATGATCATAAAAACTTCCTCTTGGGCAAAAGTTACCACACCAAAAGCGACCCTTATAAAAAGATACCAACACTGGTGCCAACATACAAACAAGTGCTATTACACCTATTGCAGGATAGAAAACTCCTATGCCCAAAAATACTAATAAGAGCCAAAACATGTATTGTTGAAGCTTATTTTTCATACGTTTTATTTCCTCCCAATATCTACAAATATACAACGATATTTTCCTTAAAGTCCTTTTTTCTCAAACCATTTAAATAAACTTACCGTTAAGAAAATCAAGAAAAATATAACTATCCAATGATTCAAACCCAAAACCTGCGGGAGCGTAATTTTACCATAATTGCCCCAGGTCAGTACAGTTTTTAACATATATGGGTATGCTTCCGCATAAATACCAGCTCCAACCAGCATGCCGCCGATTCCCCACAAGGCATCAACACGTCCTTCGCCCAATGCACCTAAAGAAGTACCAGGACAATATCCCAATAAACCCCAGCCAATGCCAAAAATCAAACCTCCAACGACAACGCCTCCTAAAATCATCGGTTTTAGTGATAATTTAACTATCCCCAAATCATAAAGGAAATAAATTCCAACCATAGCTACAGCAATATGTGAAAGCATAAATTTCAATATTGTCATATCTTGCAAACGTAATGCGCCGATTTGTTTATCATAACGAAGCACTTGTCCTTTTTGTAATAAAAAACCAAACAAAATTCCCGTAATCAAACCATATAGTAAAGTCATCATTTCTTCGCACCACCTTTATACAATAAATTAGCAGAAATCATTCCTCCAATAAAGAAACAAGCTAGAGCTACAAACCCACTTACCGCCAACTGAGACACTCCAGCTAGTCCATGTCCGCTTGGACACCCATCTGCCAACCGCACTCCAAACATTGCTATAATACCACCTATGAAGGCAACCACTGCTCTAGGTCCGGTCGGTTTTCCAAAACGCGCCTCCCACATATCAGGGATTGCCTTGATTTGAAAAGTACCCGATGTCATAGCTGCAACAAAAGCACCTATTGCTATACCAAAAACAAACATCCACTGCCAATCAATTGCCGGTATCTCTTTAATAAAGTATGGCATTTGTGCTATGCGTTCCGGAGAAAACATTTTCTCAATTAACCCTGCGGATTTTACAAAAGAAGTAGACGCTCCAAAATATTTACCAACAAACCACACAGAACCAATGGCTACTACCCCACTTAAAGCACCCGAAAAATATGGACTCCAACTACCTTCCTTATTCATATGCTCGCCTCCTTGTTTTTCTTAGATTTTCACTAACAACCATTCTTAAAATCATTTAATCAGTAAATAACGCTGACAACAATCTTCTTACTCTTGGATTACATATCTTATAATTAACTATCAAGCCTTCACGTGTTCCTTCGATTATTCCCGCTGTTTTTAATTTTTGAAGATGCTGTGAAACTGTAGACTGCGGAGCGTTTAGGCAATTTTGCATATGGGAAACATTACATCCACCATTTTCCAATAGCCCTTTTACTATACACAGACGCACAGGATGCGCCAAAACTTTCAATAGTTCAGCCGCTTCGCTCAATTTTCTTGTATCATAATCCATAAAATCACTCGCTTTCATCTTAAAC
>JAAYAE010000014.1 GCA_012719555.1 Acholeplasmataceae bacterium
ATATTAAATAAATTATCATCTTTTGCCTCAGCTATCTCACAACTGTCATCAAGAAGATTTACAGACTTCAATAATCTGGATACCATAACAGCTGTCTGTGCACGGGTAGCATTATCTAGTGGCATAAAACATCCATTTGGCATTCCGCCGATGATTTCAAACTCTGTAGTGATAGCTACACTTTCTTCTGCCCAATCACTAATTGTTTTATTGTCTTTAAATCGGTTAAGGTTCCTTTGTATTTTTGTTTTGTCCAAACTTTCTTCTTTGCCTATTGCCTTCAAGGCATTTGCCATAATTACCGACATTTCTTGACGGCTTATTTGCTTTTTGGGTTTAAAGGTGCCGTCTGGAAAGCCTGATACGAGTTTTTCTTTTGTGGCTGCGCCTACACTGCCGGCAAACCATTCATCACCTTTTATATCGCTAAAGTTATTTGACAATGGCTGTTCTTTTAGACCTAGTGCACGTGTAAGCATTGCCGTAAATTCTGCCCGAGTGATTTGGCTTTCAGGTGCAAAGCTTGTATTTGTCCGGCCATTTATAATCAGCTTTGAGGCCAATAATTGAATATCTTCCTGGGCCCAGTGTTCTTTTATATCTTCAAAAGTCAATGTCTTTTTTTGGGCAACAACTGTGTACAAATCACTGCATTTGCTGTAAATCTGAGCAAATGTTTTCCCGTTTCTTTTAATAAATATTGTGGGCATAGGCACTAATTTTTTATTTGTCTTATTCCAATGTGCGCCAACTGTGGTTTTAGGGTCAACAGGTTCTGGTAAAGGTATTTCATGGCATATGTATTTTTCAAAAGAATTCCACGGTATTTCTTTATCGGCATAAGTGAGCTTTGTATCAAATTGGACTAGCTCTGTCAGCATTTGATTGTCTTTTGGTAAAGAGGATTGTGCAATGGTCATGTTCACAGTAATTTCGTTTTTGTTGCAGCTAAGCTTTTCTGCCGCTTTTTCTAATTTGATTTCATGAATCTTTATTTGTGAATCTTCGTCTGCACCTGCATCTAAAAGGAGCCTGCTTAACGAGATTCCTTGGCGATTATTGGTGCCAAAGGTCTTATTTTCCATGCCTTTTTCAATCAGCTGATCCAGTCTATATGTTTTTGTTTTTTCTATGCCTTCTCCACTGATTTCTAAGACTTTTTCAGGTATTTCCCCTACCTGAATGGCAAAAAGCATTTTAGCAAAGTTTTGATTGTTAAAATCTTCAATATGGGATTGACCAAGCATTAATGTGGGATGGGGAAAATCCAGCACTTTTGTCCAGCCCTGGGCTGGGGGTATTTCAGGTACTTTTTCTTGATCTTCCACGTTGTAAAAGGCCAGCATTGGAGGTACCAGCTGTTTTCCTTGCTCATTTCCGTTGAAAATTCCCGGGTAGTAATAAAGATTGCCAAAAGACTGGGTTGAGGTGTTGTAAGTCAGTGGGGCGCCTACCCATCCGTCAATGGCTCTACATAAAATCCTTAAATCACCTTTGCCGATAATTCCGGATTTTTCTATGAATGAGGCCAGGTCTATCCCCTTGCCTGTTATGATTGCCGGAATCCCGCCTCTTTTCATGACTGAATAGTTTCGCGTAATAGTTATTTCATTGTTGTCTGCAAGTTCTTCAAGTTCTGCCTTAGTGTAATATATATCTTTGCTTAGGCCGTCCCCTGTGAGCAAAAATCCTGTATTTAAACCATATCTGAATATGATTTCATTTTCGTCCTCAGTTAATGTTATGGTTTTTATCGGTTCATCAGGAGACCAACCCGGTATATCTAGTGCCTTTACAGTTATGGTATCACCTAATTTTCCGGTAAAAACTTGTGGTTCTGCCATTTCCACTTCCGGGTCTCGATCCCTGACTTTCATCTGTAAATACCTGACTGTGTACTTTACGGTTTCGGATTTAGTTACTTGAAATGTCACTTTATCCACTACTTGACCTTTTCCTGCTACAACTGTATATGTTCCCTCAGGTGCACTAGAGGGTATTGTAATAATTTTATGGAAGTTTCCTTCTATCGTATCTACATAAAGTATGTTATTATCTGGTTGAATAATTTTTACTGTTGCACCATTTAGTGATGTGCTTCCTGTAATTGTTATATCTGAACCTGTATTTACATTGTCAACAGGTTCTAATTTTACTGGCATATGGGCAAAAACCGTTACAGGGATGAGCATTACAAATAGTATTAAAGCTGTTGCGATGCTGATAATTTTACGCTGCTTACGGTTCATACGATATCAGGCCCCCTTTTTCATTAGCTTTAATTAGTGATTAATGTTTAATGTTTTAGGTGCTGTCAAGGATTCTTCCATTAAATTTACATCATTAGTAAATTTATCGTACACAAAGATTTTCACAGCATAGTTTCCGGATTCTACCGGGAAGTGTG
>JAAYAE010000143.1 GCA_012719555.1 Acholeplasmataceae bacterium
ATAAAAAAATAAAAAAATTCTGGAAAATAAAGACTGAAAGCAGGTTTTTTCGCTTACAATTAGGAAATGCGATAATGTATATTCCTGAAGAGGTGATGTTACTAATGCTACTGGGAATTGATGTTGGTGGAACATTTACTGACGCCGTTCTGATAGATAACGGTGCCATTTATGCTTTGGCTAAAAGCCAGACAACACAAGAGAACGTTTTGCCTGGAATTTTGGCTGCCTTAGATTTAGTTTTGGATGAGGCCAAGGTGAACTTGCCAAGTGATATGAAGGTTTTAGCATCACAAATAACTCGCGTGGTTATTTCTAGCACCATAGTAACCAATGCCCTTTTGGAAGGGAAAACCGATAAAGTTTTTTTGGCAGTTATGGCGGGGCCGGGAATGTCTACTAAAGGACAATTTCCTGTAGAGCCATATTTGGCAAAAGGGTATATTGACCATAGAGGAAAGATAAGTGCCACAGAGGCTATCGATTACAATATAGTGGCCCAAATGTGTGATGACAAAAAGATTGCGGCTGTAAGTGGTAAATTCGCTGTGCGCAACCAGATTAATGAGAAAGCCTTAAGTAGAGATTTAAATGTTTTTAGATTTCTAAAAATCTTTTCAGGATCTGAACTTTCCGGAGAATTAAATTTTGTGAGACGGACTAATACTGCATATTTTTCTGCCGCTGTTTACACGAAATACGTGGAGTTTATTAAACAAATAAAGAAAAGCATGACTGAACGAAATATTGATGCTCCTGTATATGTTTTAAAAGCTGATGGTGGAGCTTTGCCTTTGGAAGCTGCATTGGAGCAGCCTATAGAATCTATATTTACAGGACCGGCGGCCAGTGTTTTGGGAATTGAAGCCATAGCACCACCTAATAGGAGGGCGATTTCCCTAGATGTTGGCGGCACGACTACCGACATTGCTTTTTGGGAAAATGGGCAACCCCTTATGGCAAAAAAAGGAGCATCTGTAGCGGGTTTTAACACCTCGGTACATACTTATCATATGCAGTCTTTGGGAGTCGGTGGTGACAGCGCAGTAAATCGTACTAAGGACGGTTTTTTAGTTGGCCCTGCTAGAGCAGGCATTGCCATGGCTTTAGGAGGTAATGTGCCAACATTATCTGATGCACTTATTACTATGGGATTGGTAAATTTTGGCGATAGCGATTTGGCAGGACAGGCTATGAAGCTTTACGCAGTGGAACAGGAAAGTACGGTAGATGTTGCCAAAGCGATTGTAGATGTGGCGGTAAAGAAGATAGAAAAAACTATTGATGAGATGTTGAAGCAATGGAGCGTTCAGCCTGTTTACACAGTTGACGATATTATTACAGGAAGTTTGTTTAAACCGGAACTTTTAATAGGGGTGGGAGGTGCAGCTCCAGGTTTGATAAAAGTGCTGGGCGAACGTATGCATCTGCCTGTTGAAATACCGGAAGGTGCTATGGTAGCAAATGCTATAGGAGCAGCGTTGGCAAAACCAACTTTGGTGGCTACCCTAAGGGCGGATACTACCGAAGATTATTATATAATTCCTGAAGCCGTTATAAAAGCTAAATTACCCGGAGGGTTTAACCAATATAAAGCTCAAGAGTTACTTACGGCATGGCTGCAAAAAGAAGCTGCTAAGTGGCAAATTATTGCACAGGATACAGAGATTGTAGCCTATGAGGAGTTTGCAACCATCCACGATTATTATTCATCGGGTAAAATAATATATTTAAAAATGCAGTTGGCACCCGGTATTTTATACAGAGTTGCTGGTAGGGAGGTGTCATTATGATACCAAATTTGGGTTTAGTTTTTTTCCCTGCCTTTGATTGGATGCTTAGCCCTACACATCCTGAACGGCAAGAACGGTTGCTTTATACTCGTGACCAACTAGTAGAAGAGGGAATTTTTGATTTGCCACAGATCCGCGAATATCGTCCTAGAATGGCTGATATTAAAGATTTAGAGAGGGTACATATTGGGGTACCATCTATCGCCAAACTTATTACTCCGGCTCACTTAGTTTCGGCTGGTGGGTGTCTCACGGCTGCTGATGCGGTAATGAAAGGTGAAGTAAAACGGGCTTTTGCGCTGGTGCGTCCGCCAGGGCATCACGCTATGCGCGTAGTGCAAGGAATTCGTGGGTTTTGCACAATAAATATTGAGGCAATTATGGTAGAATATTTACGTGCTAAGTACGGAGTCAAAAAAATTGCTATAGTGGATACTGATGTACACCACGGGGATGGTTCTCAAGATATTTTTTATCATGATCCCAATACTCTTTATATTTCTTTTCATCAAGACGGGAGAACTCTTTATCCCGGAACCGGGTTCCCAAATGAGGCCGGAAGCCCGGCAGCTTGGGGAATGAACCTTAACTTACCATTATTGCCTGGTACAGGTGATGACGGGATTCACAGATTGTTTGATGGTCTTATTCGACCCATTTTAGATGAGTTCCAGCCGGAAATAATTATCAACTCAGCCGGACAAGATAATCATTTTAGCGATCCGCTGGCTTCAATGAGCGTTACAGCTCAAGGCTATGCTAGTTTGGCAGATAAATTAAAGGCTGATATTGCAGTATTGGAAGGTGGTTATTCAGTAGAAGCTGCTTTACCATATGTTAATACAGGAATTATTTTGGCTATGGCAGGACTTGATTATAGTCAAGTTGTTGAGCCTGATCAAAGTTCCTTGCGCCCTCAGGGTATTAATTGTAATAACAGGGTAGATCAACTTATTGATGAGGTTGGGCAAATTTGGAGCAACAAGGAGAAAACCAGAACGCAGGCTTTGAATCAATGTGGGCACCAATGGCAACGAAATAAGAGCATATATTATGATGAGGAGGGAATTCGTGAAACACAAAAGGAGACCGCTCATTATTGTAATAATTGCAGTGGATATTTGACCATTGAAACCACAGCTACTAACACTCGCTTTGGCAACCAAAAAGCTTGCATAGTAATTTTAGATAGTGATACTTGTGAACATTGTCGTAAAAATGCTATGGATTATGCAGCTAAAGAGAAAAAAAGCAACAAGTGGGATTATGTTTTGATTCAAGATAAAGTGAAAAGCACTGTGGAAAAATTATAAGAGGAGAGATAAATTAATATGAAAAGAATTGATGGCAGGAAAGCAGATCAGGGACGCCCGATAAAAATGACCAAGAATTTTATAATTTATCCGGAGGGGTCTGTTCTAATTGAAGTAGGAAACACAAGGGTTTTGTGCAATGCAACTATAGAGGAAAAAGTGCCTAGATTTTTAGCAGGGCAGGGTAAAGGGTGGGTAACAGCAGAGTACTCATTATTACCTCGCTCAACTCAGGAAAGAAATTCACGTGAAGCTGCCAGAGGTAAACAAAGTGGCAGAACTCAAGAAATACAAAGGCTTATTGGCAGATCATTGCGCTCTATCGTAGATTTGGAGGCCTTAGGAGAAAAATCTGTTACTATTGACTGTGATGTGCTGCAAGCTGACGGAGGTACCCGCACAGCGTCTATTACAGGTGGTTTTGTAGCATTAGTTATTGCTTTAGCCAAAGTTTGCCCTAAAGATAAACCGTTTCCTATCAAAGATTTCTGTGCCGCTGTTAGCGTAGGTTTAGTGGATGGAAAAGAAATGCTGGATTTGTGTTATACAGAAGATTCAAGCGCAGATGTGGATATGAATATTGTTATGACAGGTGATGGTAATTTTGTGGAAATACAAGGTACCGGTGAAGAACATACATTTACTAAAACACAATTAGATAAATTTCTAGATTTAGGTGAAAAAGGGTGTAAAAATTTAATAGCAAGCCAAAAGAAAGTTTTGGGAAAAATTGCGGATAGAGTAGGTAAGTAATATGGCTGAAATTGTTATTGCCACTAAAAATGCTGGTAAAGTTGAAGAGTTTAAAGAATTAATGAAAGACTTGGGCATAGAATTTAAGTGTCTAAATGATTTTGCAGAGGTTAAGGAACCGGAGGAGACAGGAAAGACTTTTGCCGCTAATGCTAAACTAAAAGCCGCATATTATGCGAAAGCTTTGGGACAGACTTGTATAGCAGATGATTCAGGCTTAGAAGTACTTAGCCTAAAAGGGGCTCCTGGGGTGCGTTCTGCTCGTTATGCCGGTGATCATGCTACGTCTGAAGAAAACAATAATTTATTATTGATGAATATGAAATTTTATACACGCAGAACATGCCGCTTTTTCTGTGCGCTGGCTGTTTCAGATCCTCAAGGGAAAATTTTAGAAGAGGCAAATGGTACCTGCGAAGGTATGCTTTTACACGAGCCATTGGGAACAGAAGGGTTTGGTTATGACCCTTTGTTTTGGTCAACAGAGTTGCATAAAGGTATGGGAGAAGCTACAATGGAGGAGAAGAACAGTGTTAGTCATCGCTCTAAAGCGATTAAAAAATTATGCGCAATATGGAGAAAAGATAAATGAAGATAGGGATTACAGGGGATACCCATGGTCACATACAGGCCATACGTCAGTTATTGACGGTGGTTGAGCCTGTGGATTATTGGTTACATACAGGGGATTACAGTCAAGATGCTAGATTTTTGGTGGCGGAGACTATGCTGCCAATGCTTACAGTGGCTGGAAATTGTGATAAGCCTATAGGTATTGCCAATTTGGATGAATTCCTGGTTTTGGAAGACAAACGCATTTGGCTCACTCATGGTCATCGCTATATGAAAGATTATAAAATTGAGGAAATGGTTTGGTGGGCAAGAAAATTAGAGGCAGATATAGTAGTTTTTGGTCATACGCATGTGCCTCTGATTAAATGGTTTGGTGATACCTTGCTCATTAATCCGGGCAGTTTGGTTTTACCCAGGGGTGATGAAGGACCTACTTATGCTGTTCTTACCTTACAAGAAGGGAAAAAACCAACAGCCAAAATTTTCTCATTGTAATTATATAGTATTCGCTATATAATAGTAGAGTACACTATTTAAAAATTTGAATGGAGGTAGTAAAAATGGTAGATTTAAACAAAGAATCTTTAGAGTTGCACATTAAGAACAATGGTAAGTTGGCGGTTTGTAGCAAGGTGCCTTTGAAAGATGGTTACGATTTGTCAATCGCTTATACTCCCGGAGTTGCTGAGCCTTGCAGAAAAATTAAAGACAACGCTGATTTATCTTTTGAATATACTTGCCGTGGTAATATGGTGGCTATCGTTAGTGACGGAACACGTGTACTTGGTTTGGGTGATATTGGACCTGCGGCCGCTATGCCTGTCATGGAAGGAAAAGCAGTCTTATTTAAATCATTTGGTGACGTAGATGCAGTTCCTATTTGTATTGATGCTAAAGATCCTAAGGTATTTATTGATATGGTTCAGAGGTTACAACCTTCCTTAGGCGGGATTAATTTGGAAGATATATCTTCTCCTAAATGTTATGAAATCGAAGATACCTTGAAGAAAACTTGTGATATTCCTATTTTTCATGACGATCAACATGGTACAGCTATCATATGCTGTGCTGCTTTGTTAGGAGCACTACGTTTTGTAAAGAAAGACTTAGCTGAAGTTAAAATAGTTGTTAATGGTTGTGGTGCAGCTGGCAGCGCTATTGGTAAATTGCTTCATAACTTAGGCGCAAAAAATATTATAATGCTAGATAGCAAAGGTGCGATTTATGAAGGCCGTGAAGGCTCTATGGATATGGCAAAGGCTTATTTAGCTAAAGTTACTAATACTGATAAAATTAAGGGCGACTTGGGTTCAGTAACCAAGGGTGCTGATGTTCTTATAGGTGTTTCTCAACCTAATGTATTTACTCCTGAAATTATTAGCAGCATGAATCAGGGTATCGTTTTTGGCCTTGCTAATCCGGTTCCGGAAACTTCGTACGAAGCAGCTATGGCTGCTGGAGCAGCTGTTGCTGCTACAGGACGCAGCGATGCACCTAACCAAGTAAATAATGTTTGTGTGTTCCCCGGCGTATTCCGTGGCGCGTTAGATGTTCGTGCTAAAGCTATTACAGAAGAAATGAAGGTGGCTGCTGTACATGCCATTGCTGATTTAATCGCTGACGAAGACTTGCGCCAAGACTATGTGGTACCAAGTCCTTTTGATAATCGCGTAGCGCCTGCTGTTGCTGCCGCAGTTGCCAAAACTGCTATGGAACTTGGTATTGCCAGAGTGCAAAAGGATCCGGAAGAAATAAGACTTAATACTGCCAAACGTGTGGGTCGTTAATATTATAAACACATAAATACAAGGGGGTGTTTTATTCTATGCGAAATATGGATGTGAAAGAAGTGAAAATGGCGGTAAGCAAATTGTGCATACAGTCTTGCTGCGATCTTCCTGATGAAGTTATCACTACTATGCAAAACGCTACTATAAACGAAGAATCTCCGCTAGGCAAAGAAATTTTAGAAATAATTATGAAAAATGCAAAATTAGCTAAAGAAACTGATTGTCCTATTTGTCAAGATACAGGACTAACTGTAGTATATGCTGAAATAGGCCAAGAGGTTCATTTCACAGGAGGGGATTTAGAGGCAGCTATACACGCTGGCGTAGCGGATGGCTATACAAATGGCTATTTGCGCAAATCCTCTGTTGATGATCCTCTTTTCCTTAGAAAAAATACAGGTGACAACAATCCTGCCATTATTCACACTACTATTGTCCCAGGGGATAAAGTTAAATTAATTGTTTTACCTAAGGGCTGTGGCAGCGAAAATATGGGAGCTTTGAAAATGCTCAAACCTGCTGACGGTGTTGAAGGGGTTATAAACTTTGTTTTGGAGACTGTGCGCATTGCAGGGCCAAATCCATGTCCTCCTATCACAGTAGGCGTAGGTATAGGTGCCAATATGGAGCGTGCTGCGGAATTGGCCAAACATTCATTGACTAGAAGAATGGGTGAACATAATCCGAATCCAAAATATGCTGAATTAGAAGCAGAAATTTTACGCCGCGTTAACTTGACAGGCATAGGACCATCGGGGTTAGGCGGTACAACAACAGCTTTAGCCGTGAACATTGAGTATGCACCAACTCATATTGGTGGTTTGCCTGTAGCCGTTAATTTGAACTGTCACGCAGCACGTCGTGCTGTAGTGACTTTGTAAGGGGGACAAGGAATATGACTGAGCCTAAAAAAATTACTACACCCTTAACAGATGAGGTTATAAAAACGCTGCATGCCGGCGACAGTGTGCTTATTACAGGTCCTATTTATACCGCTCGTGACGCAGCTCATAAAAGAATGACAGAGGCTTTGGCTCGTGGGGAAGGGTTACCTATAGATGTGAAGGGTAACGTTATTTATTATGTTGGTCCTTCTCCCGAAAAACCCGGACAAGCTGTGGGTTCTGCCGGTCCTACTACTAGTGGACGCATGGACAAATACACACCTACCATGATTGAACAAGGTATGAAGGGAATGATTGGGAAGGGTTCGCGTTCACAAGAAGTTATAGATTCCTGTGTTAAACACTGTGCAGTGTATTTTGTAGCTATTGGTGGTGCGGCTGTTGTTATTTCTCAATCCATAAAAAAACAAGAGCTATTGGCATATGGTGATTTAGGTCCGGAAGCCATTAGACGTTATGATGTAGTGGATTTCCCAGCTATCGTATGTGTCGATTGCTATGGTAATGATACCTATAAAGATGGGTTAAAGAAGTATTCTAAAGAATAATTTTCTAAATACATCCCCCCTGCCTTGTAAAAGGTGGGGGGGGTTGTACGTTTTTTAATGTTTTGTGTAATACTGGTTGCATATTTTTATATTGACATTTACCTTTTGATAGCTTAATATGATAAATAACTTAATAACGATACTCTTATCGAGAGTGGCGGAGGGAATGGCCCTATGAAGCTACAGCAACCATTTTGCTTTAATAACAAAAACGGTGCTAAGTCCTGCAGGTTAAACTGCAAGATGGGAGGAAAGTAGTAGTGCAGACTCTTTCCTCGGGAAGAGTTTTTTGTTTGTTGGGGAGAAAATAGGGACAATGAAGTCCCGCAATTTATAAGGGAGATGTTATCATGAAAAAAATTTTACTTGTAGCTGGTGCTCTTTTGGGTATTGCAGCACTTATTACCGGTTGCAGCAGTAATGAGAAAAAAACGACTGATCAAGCTGCAAATAGTAAGAAAGTAGTTTTAAAAGTGGGGGCAACCCCGGTACCTCATGCCGAAATACTTAATTTTATCAAACCAATGTTGGCTAAAGAGGGTATTGATTTGCAAGTTATTGAGTTTAGCGATTATGTTAAACCCAATCTGGCTTTAAATGATAAAGAGTTAGATGCTAATTATTTTCAGCATGTTCCCTATTTAGAAAAATTTGCTTCTGAAAGGAAATTACCTTTAATTTCATTAGTCAAGGTTCACATTGAACCTATGGGTATTTATTCTAAATCCATAAAAGACATAAAAAATGTTCCTTTCGGTTCTCATGTTGCTATTCCTAATGATCCTACTAATGGTGGAAGAGCATTGTCAATTTTACAAGCCGCAGGACTTTTAAAACTGAAAGACGGAGTTGGTGTTGGTGGTACAGTAGCTGATGTTGTAGAAAACCCCAAAGGTCTGGAATTTGTGGAAGTTGAAGCGGCACTGCTTCCTCGTACTTTGGATGACGTTGCGCTTTCAGTTATAAATTCCAATTTTGCCATGGAGGCTAAATTAAATCCGGTAAAAGATGCCTTGTTTTCGGAACCAAAAGACTCTCCTTATGCTAATATAGTTGCTATTCGCAAAGGTGATGAAAATCGTCCGGAATTACAAAAGTTAGCGAAAGCACTTACCAGTCCTGAAGTAAAAAAATTTATTGAGGAAAAGTACAAGGGTGCCGTTGTACCTGCGTTCTAATATGCTTTAGATAATAGCCCACATTTATGTGGGCTATTAATCTTTCCAATATATTGACAAAAAGTTGCTCTTAATGTATTGTTTGATTATTAGGATGCAGTCTGGTGATGATAAATATTCTTAGGGGGAAAGAAATGCATGGAAAATAAATTAAAACTTTATGGGTTTAACAACCTTACTAAAACTTTGAGCTTTAATATCTATGATATTTGTTATGCCAGTACTGAACGAGAGCAACATGACTATATAGCTTATATTGACGAGCAGTATAATTCTGAAAGGCTGACAGCGATATTAAAACATGTAACAGATATGATAGGAGCTAAAGTTATAAGTATCTCTAAACAGGATTATGATCCTCAAGGCGCTAGTGTAACAATACTTATTGCCGAGGAGTATAAGATTCCCATTGCTCATAAAGGCGAAACCGTATTAGCTCATTTAGACAAAAGTCATATTACAGTGCATACTTACCCTGAATTTCATCCGGATAATTCTATTGCTACCTTTAGAGTAGATATTGACGTTGCTACCTGCGGTGAAATTACTCCACTAAAAACCTTAGATTATTTGATTAGCAGTTTCGATTCGGATATTATAACCATGGATTACAGAGTGCGTGGGTTTACTAGGGATATGGATGGTAAAAAATTATTTATTGACCATAATATTACTTCAATCCAAGACTATTTTGATAAAAAAACATTAAAAAAATACGATGCTGTAGATATTAATGTTTATCAAGCTAATATTTTCCATACAAAACTATTAATCAAAGATATTGATTTGCAAAATTACTTGTTTAAAGCGGATGTATATGAGTTATCTCCAAAAACAAGATTAAATATTACAAACAGTTTGCGCCGTGAAATGATAGAAATTTTTAGCGGTACGAATATATATTAAGAGGTGAAGCTTAAATTGTCAAAACTTATAGGGGATGCCGCTTGCGCTAAATCGGAAGGGGAAAAAAACAATGAAACCGATAGGCTATCTTGTCAAACGGAGGCCCCTATTTTAGAGGCTTTAGAAGAATTCAAACAAATGCGTTTGGTACCTTTTGATGTACCGGGGCACAAACGTGGTAAAGGAAATAAAGAATTAACGGAGTTCTTGGGTGAAAAATGTTTAACTGTTGATGTAAACTCAATGAAACAACTAGATAATCTTTGCCATCCTATTAGCTGTATTAAAGCAGGCGAAGAATTGGCGGCAATGGCTTTTGGCGCGGCACATGCTTTTTTTATGGTAAATGGAACAACTTCTGCTGTACAGGCTATGATTCTTTCAGTCTGTAAACGAGGCGATAAGATTATTTTGCCACGCAATGTCCATCGCAGTGTAATTAATGCCTTGGTTCTTTGTGGGGCTATACCTGTTTATATTAACCCACAAATTAATGAGAGACTTGGAATCGCTTTAGGGATGAAATTAAGTGAAGTGGAAGAGGCAATTAACGCTAACCCTGATGCTGTGGCTGTTTTAGTCAATAATCCTACATATTATGGAATATGCTCTAACCTAAAAGCAATTACACAATTAGCTCATGCCCATAATATGTTTATGTTAGTTGATGAAGCACATGGTACACATTTTTATTTCGGAGAAAATTTACCAATAGATGCTATGACTGCCGGAGCGGATTTTTCTTCGGCTAGTATGCATAAATCAGGTGGATCTCTTACTCAGAGTTCTTTTTTACTTTGCGGAGCTAACGTTAATGCCAAGCATGTGCGACAAGTAATTAATTTAACTCAGACCACTAGTGGCTCTTATCTTTTACTTTCTAGTTTGGATATTTCTCGCAGAAATTTAGCTTTGCACGGGAAACAAATTTTTCATGATGTAGAAAATTTGGTGGAATACGCGCGTAAGGAAATAAACCATATTGGTGACTATTATGCATATTCTAAGGAGCTTATTAACGGAGATTCTATATATGATTTTGATGTTACCAAGCTGTCCATAAATACTTTAGATGTAGGATTAGCAGGTATAGAGGTCTATGCTTTATTGCGTGATGAGTATGATATACAAATTGAATTTGGTGATATTGGTAATATATTAGCTTATGTTTCTGTAGGTGACAGCTATAAAAATATAGAACGTCTTATTGGTGCTTTATCTGAAATACGTAGACTTTATAAAAAAAGCCGCGTAGGTATGCTGCGGCATGAATATATTACACCACAGGTTGTAACTACACCTCAAGAAGGCTTCTATAGCGAAAAGATGTCTTTGCCTTTAGAAGAGAGTGTTGGACATATTTGTGCTGAATTTGTTATGTGTTATCCTCCGGGAATCCCAATTTTGGCTCCGGGAGAGGCTATTACCAAAGAAATTATTGAGTATATCAAATATGCTAAAGACAAAGGTTGTTCAATGACAGGTCCTGAAGATATGGAAATAAATCGTCTCAATGTATTGAGGGGGGACTAATAATATGGAATTATGGTTTAGTGAAAAACACACAGAAACTGTAAAGCTTTCTATTAAAGTTGATAAGCAATTGGTTAGTTTGCAAAGCGATTTCCAAAGAATAGATATTTTTGATTCCCAAGAATTTGGCCGGTTTTTGACTTTGGATGGCTATATGATGCTTACCGAAAAAGATGAATTTATTTATCACGAAATGATTACTCATGTTCCTATGGCGGTACACCCTAATGCACGTAGGGTGCTTGTTATTGGGGCTGGTGATGGCGGTGTTATTCGTGAATTAACTCGTTACAAAAACGTAGAACATATTGATTTAGTGGAAATAGATGAAATGGTTGTGAAAATATGCAAAGAATATTTACCACAAACTGCTTGCTGTTTTGATGATCCTAGGGTGCACCCTTATTACGAAGATGGTTTGAAATTTGTACGTAAACATGAGAATGAATATGACCTTATTATTGTTGATTCTACGGATCCCTTTGGTCCGGGAGAAGGTCTTTTTACCAAAGAATTTTATGGTAATTGTTATAAGGCATTAAAAGAAGACGGTATTATGGTTAATCAGCATGAAAGCCCCTTCTATACTTCTGATGCAATCGCTATGAAACGTGCGCACAAACGTATTGTTGAATCTTTTGCCATTAGCCGTGTGTATCAAGCCCATATCCCTACATATCCTTCAGGACATTGGCTTTTTGGTTTTGCTTCCAAAAAATATCATCCCATACATGACCTAAATGCTAGCCGCTGGAATGCTTTAGGGCTAAAAACAAGTTATTACAATACCAACTTGCATAAAGGGGCTTTCTATTTGCCTAACTATGTACAGGAGATGCTACATGATGTTGAATAAAAATATTACAACGTTTATCGGCTGTGATAAAGAATATAAAGATGCAAATATAGTATTATTTGGTGCTCCCTTTGATGGCACTACTTCTTTTCGTCCTGGTACGCGCTTTGCCGGA
>JAAYAE010000144.1 GCA_012719555.1 Acholeplasmataceae bacterium
GGTCATAGCTAAAAGTAACAGCCTTAAAAAGAATATTCCCCTGTAATCGGTCACAGTTAATAGCATTTGGTGCATCTGCAAAATCCGGCTTATCATCCATTATCTCACAGAAACGAGCAAAACCAGCCATACCCCTTTGATACATTTCGGTAAATACGGTTAAACGTAAAACCGGTTTCATAAAAATACTGCCAACATACAAGAAAAATGCCACAAAATCACTTACCGGCAATTGTCCCATTGCTATCATTGTACCGCCTATTACCAACATAGCTACATTAATAATACTTGAAAAGAAACTAATACCGCTAGAAAATCTAGCTAATATTTTATAAGAAGCCACTCTAGCAGCTAGCAAGGCATTGCTCACCTTAGAAAATTTTTGTAGCTCGAATTCTTCATTTGTAAAAGCCTTAACCACCCTAATGCCAGTCAAACTGTCTTCTACTTGTGCACTTATTTCACCGGCTCGTACTCGGTTAAGTTTGAAAGAAGCTTTCATTTTTCTGTTAGTCAATATAGTTTCAGCGGTCTTCACTAATAATAGAATAGTTATGAATATAGCTAACTTCCAATTCATAAAAAACAAAATCCCTATGGTTCCGGTCATAGTCAAGGAACAGACAATAATATCATTTGGCCCCCTAAAAGATAGCTCGCCAATTTCTGCGATATCACTAGTAATACGACTCATAAGCTGTCCTGTTTTACTATTATCAAAATAACGAAAAGATAAGCTTTCTAAATGTCTAAACAAATCATGTCGCATATCATTTTCAATTTTTGCGCCCATGAAATGTCCATAATAGGTAACTACATAGTTTAGTAAATAGCCCAAACAATATAGACCCAGAAGCATTCCTGAATACATATATAAATTGTACATTTCCCCTTGGGGAATAATTGTATTCATTACATAGCGCAGCACTAGCGGAAAAATTAATTCCAAAGAAGACAGCAAAAGAGAACCTACTATTACCAGTACTACTGTTCTAATATATGGTTTGTAATATGGAAGAAAGCGTTTAATCAAATTGAGTCATCCTAACTATTATTTATATAATTCCGGATAAACTCCCCGGGCCAGCTCATCCACTGCATTAGCTGCATATTGCGAGATGCTATACAGATAATTATCGTGCACGTGAATCAGCCTGTTATTGCGCACTGCGTTAATGTTCATATACGCAGGATCATTTTTTATTTCATCAACATATGTTGATAGCTCTACCTTACCTGTTGCTTCCCAGGAAGGCAACAACAATACATCAGGGTTTATAGCGACTATCTGCTCTTTACTTAAACTTTCATTTTTATTTATACCAGTTAAGGCCACACCATTTATTATATTAGCGTGCTTACACAAATCGTCAAAAGTAGTCCCTTTTGCCCCAAAAGCACCCATCTGCGATAATGCGACAATACACCGTCTTTTATCTGCAGGTACCTTGTCCACAATAGCTTTTGTTTTATCAAGCTGTGCCTGCATTTTTTCTACCATTTTCAGGCCTGTCTCTTTTTCTCCCACCAAATATGCTATGTTATTAATAGAATCCTGTATTTCTTTTAGTGAAACCGGTGTTTTATAAACATATACTTTTATGCCCATATCACGCAGTGTTTTTACCGTGTTGAGCCCTGCCCAATCAGGTATAATGACTAAATCAGGCTGCATAGCCATAATCTCCTCGGCGCTATTACCTTTAACTCTTCCTTGTACTGCTTTTGCCTTAGCAGAAACAGACGATATCGTTGGATCATCCGCCAAATACGTAACCGCCATAATCCTATTAGGAGAAAGCATATCAAAAAGTATTTCATCTACGCCAACGCTCATAGAAATTATCCTTTTCGGTTTTTCCGCAAAAGTAAGCTTAGTCCCTGTGACATCCGTAACACTATAACCAACGGTTGTAATAGCATTATTTTGGTTACTAATATTTTCTTTGCCACAACCTATAAGCAATGACGTAAGCAAGCAGCAAAATAACATAAGAACAAAATTTTTACATAGTTTCATGAATTATCTCCTAAATTATAACTATTTTGCGTTTATATTTAAAAGCATATCAGCCTTATTGTCTGCTACATACTGATTAACTACTTCTAACATAGCCTCCGCAAAAGATTTTTCCGGGATAGGAGCAAATTTTGCATTTGTTGTTTTAGATTCTAACTCTCTACCTTTTTTACTAAAAACTTGCATTGACGTCGCCTTATAAGTTTTGTCTGCGGTATTGAAAATCATATGAATCAAGCAATAAGAAGCAGTATCACCTTTTTTTAGTTGTTTAGTATATTTAGCGTCTATTTGTTTTAAAGTGTCCTTATTTACAAATACCGTCTTAATATCAGCCTCAACCTGATTTAAATTCTTTTTCCCCTGTTTATCCCGTACAAACCGTACCGAGGTATTGTCATAGGCATAAATTCCAAGATTGTTCTCTAAAATTAATGACCATTTGTTGCGTTCTATTTCCTTAGGCGTTTCCTTTGGCATCATACTAATTTCCCATTTATCGGCAACATCTGATTTTTGCTCCGAAGCAAAGGCAACTGAAATCATCATTCCTAAACATAAAAAAACTAACACGAACTTCTTCATTTAAATTCCTCCTATTATAAAAGACTTTATTTATCAAAACGAATTATAGCATACCGACATTTCTGACTACACGAATAATTTGCTCCTCTGACAATTGCTTTAAACTGTAATATGTAGCATTCATGGCTTTGGCTAAATCTTTAGCAATACCTAGTTTAATAAAATCAGTTTCGGTGTCAATGACAACAGAAGTTATTCCTGCTTTACCAATTTTTTCACCCATAGCCAGTGCTTGCTCAACAGGATTATTTCCGCTTTCATCGATATAATTAGCTCGACCGTCGGTTACTAAGATTAAAATTGGCTCCATATCGCTATCTCTATGGCTCTTAGTATATAACGTCAGCAAAGCGGTGGCAAGTCCATCCGCCAAAGGAGTTTTACCTCCTGTAGGCATTTCCTGCAAACATTTTTGTGCCAAATCTATACTGCGGGTGATTGGAAGCAATACTTCTGCTTTTTGTCGTCTAAAAGCAATCATTCCTACTCTATCCCGTTTTTGATAGGCTTCCTGCAACATATAAAATATGGCACCCTTAACTGCCCCCATACGCTCCCTAGCCCCCATGGAACCACTGGCATCTACTACAAACAAGAAAGTACTGCCAATACGTTTTTCTCGTATTTTTTGGCGTAGGTCCTCGCTTTTTATATTCAGCGCACAACCATTATCCCCTCGCATTTTTTGATAAGGGGCCGCTGCGCGTATAGTA
>JAAYAE010000015.1 GCA_012719555.1 Acholeplasmataceae bacterium
AGGGAGTAGTTATTGGTTTTCCTTTTCAAAATTATTCAATATTTGATAAAGCTTTTACAAAGGCGTTCATTTTTTCTTTGTGGTGTAGATGTATGGTTAAATATATGGTAACATACTATAATGTAAGGAAACGAATTTTTGGAGATAGATATTTATGCGTAAATTTAGACTGCTTTTTCTTTTGTTACTTTTTTTCGTCTTGCTTTGCTGTTTTGGTTGCGGAGCGCAGCCACAGAGCAAGCCGGTTGCTAAGCCTGGACAATGCACCATAAACTATGTTACTGATAGCCAACGGATGAAAAGAGTGACTTTTTCCGGAGGTTATTTACGTTCTTCGCCAGAGATGTTAAATGATAATATTGTTGCGGCTGCACTTAACGGCAGTAAAGGTATTATTTATGGTGATCGACAAATTGATAATGTAGAGTGGGCTAAAGTTACCACTCGTGAGGGCACTACAGGCTGGTATAGTGTAGAACCCAAAGTTATTGACGGTAAAAAGGTAGTTTTGCCTTTGAATATTATGGAAAAAACATATAGTACTACTTATCCACAGATTGGCGGAGTAGCAGAAAATGTAGCCGAGAAAATAAATGAAGAAATTAAAAACTATTTATCGGTTTTTAAATATGTAGTAGGGCCTGTTGGCAATAATTTGCATTGCAGAGTGACTTATAATAAAAATAATATTTTGAGCATTTTATTTGAAAGTCCTTTCGTGAGTTATCGCATTTATCCAACAGAGGATGTAAATAATATAGAATTTTGGGAAAATGTTAAAAAGTATTGTTTTGTATCTCCGCTTATAGCGGATGCCCAACCCACAGTTTTGTATGCTGAGCGTTCTGATCTGCAATATGGTTTGGTCTTTGATTTAAAGACGGGCAAAAGATTGAGTTATCAGGATTTTATGTTACATAAACAAGATGAAGAAGTCGCTGATTTATTGTCTAAGTTTGGCGATGACGCAAGCATCCAAAGTGAAAATTTTTATATTACAGAAGATAAGGAAATAAAAGTTTTTGTGTCTCACAATGGAATGAATACAGGAAGAGTGGCCTTGGATTTAACATCATTAGGCATCAAGAAGTTTTAATTGGGTGAAAAATGGAGATGGGTGAGTCTCATGAAGTTGGGGAAGACCTTAATTGGAAACGTAATTTAATAGTTTTGTGGTGTTGTGTTTTTCTTGTGTGTGCCAGTTATACTATGGTTATTCCCTTTTTGCCGTTATTTCTTCTAAAGGAACTGCAATTACCTGTGGGAGTAGCTAAAATGTGGTCTGGCGGTATTATTGCTATTACCTTTGTGGTAGCGGGGATTATGGCACCTTTTTGGGGAGCAAGAGGGGACGTTATAGGCCAAAAGAAAAATGCTCTGCGGGCAGGGATTGGCTTAGGCCTTTGTTATTTTCTATCGGGCATGGTTTCAACACCCTTACAACTCTTGAGCGTCCGTTTGCTAACAGGTATTATTAGTGGTTTTGTGCCAGCATGTATGACAATGGCATCATCTTCTTTGCCGGAAGAAAAGACCGGGTGGGGCATGGGCCTTATGCAAACAGCCAATTTTAGCGGTAGTATTATGGGGCCGCTTTTAGGTGGGCTGCTTGGTACTTGGTTCGGTATGCGCATGTCATTTTTTGTTGCTGCTATTTCTTTACTTGTGGCCACAGCAGCAATTTATTTTATGGTTCATGAAAAGAAAGCTGCAACGTCTACGAATATGCCAACTAGTGTAAAGACTAAAGATTTGTTAAATGATTTGCGGAAGGAATTTGCCAACAAAACATTGCTGTATATTATGGGGCTTTTTGCTATTGTTAAGGCTTGTACTATGGTTATTCAGCCATTGCTTACTATTTATGTCAGCGAGCTGCTTAATGATGCGCCCTCAGCAGTTGGAATCTCAGGGGTTATTTTATCTTTAGCTGGTATTGCCGGTATTATAGCGGCTCCTTTTTGGGGTAATCAAGGACAGGCATATGGATATGCAAAAATGCTCTCCTTGGCTATGATTCTTGCAGGTATTACTAACCTATTTCAGCTTACCGTTCATAGTATTTGGCTATTTGCGGTGGTATATTTTATTTATGGATTGTTTTTGGCAGGAGCAGCACCAAAT
>JAAYAE010000145.1 GCA_012719555.1 Acholeplasmataceae bacterium
ATTTAAGAGTATCTAATAGCAGTAGAATATTATTGCCAACTTCTGCATAAAATCTTACCCTATCTTTGAAAAAACTCCATGCAACGTGATTAGCAGCATCCATTTCCGGATATTTAATTTTCAGCTGATTCATCATAGATTCTGGTAACTTCAAATCTAACATCATGTTATTCGTATCATATTTATAATCAATTTTAATATAATGAGAATCCACTACTTTTAAGTCATAGCGTCGTTCTAAAATTTCAATAAAACCAGCTAATGCGTTTTGCTCGTCCATATAAACCTCGCTTTTCTAATCTATCATTCTTGAAATTATTTCTGAAAAACTCGTCATTTCTCCACTAGTTACGCTATATTCAATATTTTTTAGTATTACAAAACCATACGTAATGATAAGAAAAAGTAATATAGCAAAAATTTCTCTAAGTACCTTAGTAAAGCAATGTCTTTTACAGGTTCCTTCAATCTCCAGCATTTTTCTTTTACCCTTTTTATACCTGTCATCATAACGTTCTCGTAATGTTTCGATGGATTCTTTACCGGATGCCCTATCGCCTATTTTCGCCATATTCATAGCCTTATAACACCTCCCTCAAAACGCATCTGTTCCGGCAAATCCTGCTCCACCAACTATTTGAACATGCTCTACCTCAAAAGCTTCTTGCAGTGCCGTTATAAATTCTCGCTCAATAATACTCCGTAATCTTTCACTGCCACTTATAATCAAAAGTGATTTTTCATTGACATTAATATTTTGCACTACATTTATATATTTATCAAAATCTTCTTGACCTATATTCTTTTTAAGTTTATTTAACCCAATTAATAGTTCTGATTTTTTCCTAGAAAGCCTGCTCTCAAGCGATGTGAATTTTTCTAAAGTAAGCATCGGGTTTACAAGTAAATCAATTTTCTCTTCTAGTTTACCTGAATTAATAAATTTATCCATTTACAATCCCGCCTTTCTACTATACTAATCAAAAAAGTATAGTTTCTAACCCACTTAAAATTCCTTTGGCGAATTTTTCATAACAATTATCTACCAAAACTACAGAAACGCCCAACTCATACATCTCTTTAATATTATGCGCCTCAATATGTCCACTGATAACAAGCATAATATCTTCTCTATCATAGCTTGCCAGTTCTTCCAAAAGCTTAACAACCAGAGACTTATACTCTCCCTTTATTGAGTTAATACCAATAACATGGACATCATTATCCAAGGCATCTTGTGCTACGTCTATATATGTTCTTCCCCAAGGTTCCATATCCACATCGAACCCCATGTCAGCTAAAACAGTTGCAGTCTCTGTTATATCATGATTATTTTCTGCAAAGCCGAAATTTGCCAGCATAATTCGTGGCCTACGCCCTTCTCGTTCTGCAAAATCGTCCACAGAATTTCTAACCTCTTGTAAAAACATAATTTTTGCTTTCATTAAAAAACCATCCCACTTTTATTGGAAATGCTTACCGAGCGTAAGCTCGGTAAGCTGTTTCTCAAATTATTTAATTGCAAAGGGTGACGTCTCTTTAATATAGTCCCCAATCTCTGTCTTCGCATACTCTGCGATTAGCTTTTGTACAGCAATAGTTGGTGGAAGCTTTCCTTCAACAACATCCGTTTCTATTTTATCTTTACAAGCCAGCACGCTTGGCGACCTATAAAATAAATTGTGCAGATGTTCTTCTACCATAGAATAAACCCATGATAATGTCTGGTGTTTGCGTCTTTCGCTCAAAACACCATTTTCTTTCCCTTGAGAAAAGAATTTCATAATGACTTCATTCCATAATTCCGGAATTCCTGCTCCTGTTACAGAGGAACAAGTATAAGCTCTCGTTTCCCATTTTTCAGTGGCTGAGCGCAAAAATTGTAAAATACGTGCATATTCTGCCCGAGTCACCATAGCTCTACGTTTATTATCACCATCAGCTTTGTTAATCAAAACAGCATCAGCTAATTCCATAACACCTTTCTTCATTCCCTGCAACTCATCACCTGCACCTGTTATTACTACATACAGGAAAAAATCGACCATAGAACGGACTGTGGTCTCGCTTTGACCAACACCAACGGTTTCCACTAGAATGGTGTCATAGCCGGCTGCCTCGCATAAAAGCAGAGTTTCTCTGCTTTTGCGAGTCAAGCCGCCTAATGTTCCACCCGAGGGTGACGGTCTAATAAAAGCATTTTTCTGTCGTGACAAGGTCTCCATACGAGTCTTATCACCCAAAATACTTCCTTTAGTAACAGTACTGGAAGGATCCACGGCCAGAACAGCTACCCTGTGGCCTTCAACGCAAAGCTGATTACCTAAAGCCTCAATAAAAGTACTCTTACCTGCACCCGGCACGCCCGTTATACCAACACGCGTCGATTTACCAGTATAAGGTAAAAGACGCTGAATAACTTGTTGCGCAATATAAAAATGTGCGGCAGCATTACTTTCTATCAAAGTAATTGCGCGTGACAGAGTCATTCTGTCTCCCTTAATAATTCCTTCCACGTAATCGTCTACAGTCATTTTGCTTCGTTTGATTACTGGAGCCGATTTTCTACTTAAGTCAACATTACTTCCGGGCATACCTTCATGACCACCCTTGACGCCGTACATTACCCGGCAAGCAAATTTATCGTCGTCTTTTTCAGGCACCCACTCCGGTTTATATGTTTCTGTCATATCAATCAGCTAACCGCTTATTAAGCTCTTCCAATACTTTTTTTGCACATACAGGAATAATGGAGCCGGGGCCAAATATTGCTGCTGCACCATGTGAATACAAATAATCATAGTCTTGTGCAGGAATAACTCCACCAATAACAACCATGATATCTTCACGACCACGTTTTTTTAGTTCGTCAATTAGTTGTGGCATAAGTGTCTTATGACCTGCGGCCAAAGAACTCATACCAACAACGTGCACATCATTGTCAACTGCATCTTGAGCAGCCTCATCAGGTGTTTGGAATAATGGACCAATATCCACGTCGTAGCCCATATCTGCAAAGGCTGTAGAGATAACTTTTGCACCACGGTCATGACCATCTTGGCCCATTTTAGCAATCATAATACGTGGGCGACGACCTTCGCGTTTTTCAAAATCATCAGTCATTGCCCTTACTTCCTTAATTACATCTTCGTCTGCAAATTCACTGCTATAAACGCCTGAAATAGAGCGGATGATTGCTTTGTGACGTCCACAAACTTTCTCAACAGCATCAGAAATTTCACCTTTACTTGCACGGGCACGTGCTGCGTTAACAGCCAATTCCAATAAATTTCCTTCACCTGTTTCCATAGAATGTGTAATGGCATCCAAACATCTGCGTACTTCATCATTATCGCGATTCGCACGCAATTTTTTCAAGCGCTCAATTTGAGATAAACGTACTGCGGTATTATCAACTTCCAAGATATCCAAAGGATCTTCTTTTTCCAAACGGTAGTCGTTAACACCAACGATTTTTTCCGCACCGGAATCAATATGCGCCTGACGACGAGCTGCAGCTTCCTCAATACGCATCTTAGGTAACCCGGTATCAATAGCTTTTGACATACCACCTAGGGCTTCAACTTCTTGAATATGGCCCCATGCACTTCTAATCAATGCATTGGTCAAAGCTTCAACATAATATGAACCTCCCCAAGGATCAATAACCTTACATACTTTTGTCTCATCCTGGATGTAGAGCTGAGTATTACGAGCAATACGAGCCGAGAAATCAGTCGGTAGTGCTATTGCCTCATCAAGGGCATTAGTGTGTAGTGATTGAGTATGTCCCAAAGCCGCAGCCATGGCCTCCACACATGTCCTAGTAATGTTATTAAACGGATCTTGCTCAGTAAGAGACCAGCCTGAAGTTTGTGAATGGGTTCTCAAACACATGGATTTGGTTTTCTTAGGGTCAAAAGATTTAACAATCTTAGCCCAAAGCATACGTCCGGCACGCATTTTAGCAACTTCCATAAAGTAGTTTTTCCCCATTGCCCAGAAAAAGGATAGACGCGGTGCAAATTGGTCAATCGTTAAACCATGAGCACAACCTGTACGCAAGTATTCAAGTCCGTCAGCCAAAGTATAACCAAGCTCTATATCATTAGTAGCACCGGCCTCTTGCATATGGTACCCAGAAATAGAGATACTGTTAAATTTAGGCATGTATTTAGAGGTATACTCAAAAATATCACCTATGATACGCATTGAAGCAGCTGGTGGATAAATGTAAGTATTACGCACCATGAATTCTTTCAAAATATCATTTTGAATTGTTCCTGCCATGATAGATTTATCTACGCCTTGCTCTTCACCGGCAAGAATATAGAATGCCAAGATAGGAAATACTGCACCATTCATGGTCATGGAAACAGACATTTGATCCAAAGGAATACCTGAGAACAATATTTCCATATCAAGTATCGAATCAACAGCAACACCTGCTTTACCAACGTCGCCTACAACACGAGGATGATCTGAGTCATAGCCACGATGTGTTGCCAAGTCAAAAGCTATGGATAAACCTTTCTGGCCTGCGGCTAAGTTTCTACGATAAAAGGCATTACTTTCCTCTGCAGTTGAAAAACCTGCGTATTGACGAACTGTCCAAGGACGAGTCACGTACATTGTAGGATATGGTCCACGCAAAAATGGAGCTATTCCTGCCATATAATGTAAATGTTTGCAATCATCGTATGCACTCTTATCATAGATTGGTGCTAAGGTAATTTGCTCCATTGTTTTAAAGAAATTTTCTTCATAGGGTTTTCCCGTTTCTTTAACCAAGTTGTCTTTCCATTGTTGCAAGTCTGCAGCTGTAGGGGCTGTGGCTTGGTGAAAATCAATTTTACTAAAATCAGGATAATTAGCCATTAAAACATCCCCCTTTCTTTCTGCATCCTTGTTAATGTTTCATAGCAATTTGATTTAACGCTAATATAGTCATCAAAACCTGCAGCCTCACATAATTCTTTAAGTTCTGCAGAAGGAGCGCCGGCTAGGAAAACTTTCATCTTGGGATTTTTTGCTTTTATTCCTTTGCAAACCGCAGGAGCCAGTTCCGGATATGTAGCATCAGTAGAACACACTATAGCTATATCACGCTTAGACGCAATAGCAGCATCCACAGCCTCTTCAACAGTTGGGAACCCATTATTAAGCTCTACGTCAAACTCGGCAACTTGCATAAAAGAGGTAACGAAATCCGCTCTGCCTTTATGCTGCGGAATCGGACCCATATTAGCTAAGAAAACAGTAACATTTTCACCGGTTTTTTTCTTAAAGTCCTCGGTTCTTTTACGCATTTCTTCAAAACGTTCCGTCCAACGATGTGGTTTTATAGGAGCCACTGTAATTGGTGCCGCTCCATCATTAAGAGCCTCGGTAATTTCGCCCATGGTTGCCCCTGCCAAAAGCGCGTCTTTGGCAATATCAACTAAATCATACTTTTCATTGCTATCGTACTCAGCAACAACTTTCAAGGCCGCATCTACTAGCTTTTGATCTCTTCTATGAGCATTTTCATTAAGTTCGGCCAACCTATCAGCTTTTATTTTATTAAAATCAACTTCTGGCGCCGTAAGAAGTTCCTCAGTCATATTGGGATACATATTATTGCCAACAGCTCTATCTTTGCGTTTAGCCAAATTGCTAAAACGTTTTTCGAGCACAACATTTACAGCTTCTTGAACTTTCCCATTTTTTAAATTTAGTGCCAACCCACCCTCGCTCTCAACTTCCTGGAATTTCTTCCAAGCTTTAGTTGCAAATTCTTCTGTTAGTGGCTCAACATACCAAGAACCACCCACGGGGTCAACGGTCTGAGTAAAGTTAAATTCACTTTGCATCATAATTTGAATATTACGAGCAATACGTCGAGAAAATTCGTCACTGGGCCTAATTACATGGTCAAAGGGTTTTACATACATACCATCCATCCCACCTATAACTGCCGAGAAGGATTGCGTAGCAGCCCGCAATAAATTTACATAAGGATCAAATACCGTTTGTGTAAAAGAAGAGGTGCTAACAAAAAGATTAATTTTTTTAGATTCTTCTTTACCGTCAAAAGCTTCAATAACTTGTGCCCAAAGCATTTTAACAGCACGCAGCTTAGCAATTTCCATGAAGAAATTTGCTCCTACGCTAAAATGAAACCTTACATGTTTAGCAAAAGCATCCACGCTTACTCCACGTAACTTCATAGCTTTAATATAATCCACTGCTTCGCTCATAGCATAAGCCACTTCTTGTATATCGTTTGCTCCGCCATCGTGATATACGTCAGCGTCGATTAAAACTGTACGCAAAGCAGGCGTATTTTTATCAGCCCAGCTGATAGTATGCGCCATTTCATCATAATATTCATCAAGCGGACGTGGCAGCTTACCATCGGCAATCCATTCGCCAATAGGGTCTGCTGCCACTGCACCGTGAAGTTTGGAAAGGCTAATCCCCTTCTTCTCTGCCACGGCCGCAATATTTCCCAGTAATGCGGTATTTGATGCGCCGGCATATAATGCCAGTTCAATTTCATCAAACTTGATTCCATCCAAAACAATTTCTAAATCTTTAAGTGTTGATAGTGAAACTCCGCAATCAGACACTGTGCCATCCTCGGCCATATCTGCATCTAACCCTTTGCTAGTTGCTGTATCTAAGTTAAAAGCAATCGCCGTAGAACCTTTTAAAAGTTCCCTTTTTTGCATAGCATTTGCTTCTTCAGCAGTTTTGCCATCAATTTTTTGAGCAATAGTCCACAATTTAGATAGATAGCCGGCAGAATGAACACCACGCAATTCGCTTTGCTGTCCCGGATAAGTTTTACATTGAGTTAAACTCTCTGTATCTTCCATACGATAAATAGGATTTAAAGTTATGCCTTCGTAGGTATCAGTAAACATTTGCTTATCAAAATTACCACCTTTTAAAGCGGTGATAACCTCATTCTTCCACTCATCATAAGTGGGAATAGTAAATTCATCAAAATTAATTTCAGGAATCTCTGATTCCTCCCCTGCTCCTTGAGCAGTTTTTAAATCGTTTTCTGTTTCCATTTATTATTTCCTTTCTTTCCGATAATATCTTGCGCTTAAATCCTTTCCGCACCTCCTTTTATGCAAAAACATGGTGATCTTGCATCACCTGCCTTGGAGTTTAAAAACCACCAACAGAGTGGTGGTTTTTAGGTGCACTCTCAAAACACCACGCCAAAGCCTTTAAGAAGAACTTTAGAAAAGCAAATGTATATTCAGCAGCGCGTCCAACACTGCGAATACCAACCTAAGCCTACTTGTCCGTGTAAGAGAGTAATATGAAGTTGTAACTGTAATAGTCATCTAAAATACTTAGACTTCGCCAAATAGCATTATCCAAATAAAAAACCGTCTCTCCATAAATGGAAAGACGGTGTATGACTATATAACGCAAAAATAGGCAAAAAGCCCAAAGCGCCCTACAGCATCCCTCCCCGTCTCTCGCGGGTCAAGCAGTGATGTCATATACAGGCAGTTCTTCTGGCTCTGGATCATAGTTTACCTCGTCTTCCCAATAAATCAGTGACATAATTGAGGTTCACTCACCATTACAGCGGCGGGACCGCATCGGACTTTAACCGATTTCCCTATTAAGCTCCGTGGAGCACCTATACGCAATATTAACTTATAGGGTTATTATATTACATTAATAATTATTGTCAACCCATATTTTTTAGCTTTATATATAAAATAGTAATCGTTACTTATAACCAATTAAATATGGGTAAATTTCTTTTTTCTCTGTACATAACACTAACACCTTCAGTGCTTTGCGTCTAGTAACAGCTTAACTATATTCAAGTTTAGTTCAAAAGCTTGGCGATTTTTCTTTGTTTCAGTTTCTAAGATAATACCACATACCATAGCCTGTATAGCTACTACCATAATAAACCCTGCAGTAATCAACGTTGGCAAACGTGGAACTATGCCCTCCTGCAAATATTCAATAAACACCGGGAGAAATAATATAAAGGATAACACTAGCAAGATACTAGCAAGTATAGAAAAAAATTTTAATGGCTTATAGTCTCGATATAGCATAAAAACAGTCATTAAAACCTTTACTCCATCTGCATAAGTATTTAGTTTGCTTTCGCTGCCCAAAGGGCGATCACGATAGGTTACCGGTAAAGAGCGTAGCATAAAATTTTTATCTAAAGCATGAATTGTCATTTCCGTTTCAATTTCAAACCCTTCCGATAGAACCGGAAAAGATTTAACAAACAAAGGACTAAACGCACGATATCCTGTCATAACATCTTTTATTTCCTCATGTGTTTTTTTCTTCCACAATATATTAATAAATTTTCGCACAACAATGTTACCACTGTTATGAAATAAGCGCTTATTTTCTTTGAAATAGGTTGATGATAAACGATCACCTATTACCATATCTGCTCCTTCATCCAGTACTAGGTCCAGCATGACCCTAGCACTTTCTGCGGGATAGGTATCATCCCCATCAATCATGAGATAAGCATCAGCATCAATATCCCTAAACATTGAGCGAATAACATTGCCTTTGCCCTGGCGATACTCGTAACGCACAATTGCTCCCGCCTTGCGAGCAATATCATCAGTATGATCAACTGAATTATTATCATATACATAAATATCAGCCTCAGGTAAAATGTTTTGGTAATCTTGGACTACCTTTTCAATCGTTTTACTCTCGTTGTAACAGGGAATTAAGACTGCTATCTTATTCATAAAAACAAGTCTCCCATCAATGTTTCAATTTTATTGTTAACTATATTTCACCTTATAAATATAAAAACCATGCTCCTTGAAAAGCTCTAAAAAGCACACCTCTTCCGATTGTAAATACGATAATCTATTTCGTGTTAAAATGTATTTCACCTGCAAGAGTTTTAAATCATGTAAGTTTAAATCTATTTGCATGAGATAAGCAAATTTTAGTGAAAAAGCAGTTTTCTCTCTATCGGTTAAATTTACTATTATATGTGCGTAACGATTATATATTTTCTTGTCTGCCTCTGCTGAGCTTAGTTTTCCCCAACGCGCTAAATCCGGATACACATTAACACTATTTATGGTAGGAGCCCCAAACATAATTGGATAATCTATTATTTCGCGCATACTGCCTTCAACTAGCCAAAGCCCCCTATCTTGGTTTGCTATGCTCGAAATTTTTTCACCTATAGGATTATCATATACACTTGCTACACCATGAGATATTGGGTTTACTGTAAGAC
>JAAYAE010000146.1 GCA_012719555.1 Acholeplasmataceae bacterium
AAAAAATGCGGGTGTAGCTCAATGGTAGAGCCCTAGCCTTCCAAGCTAGTCGCGTGGGTCCGATTCCCATCACCCGCTCCATTATTATATCCCTAGGCCTTTTGTCTTGGCCCTGTAGCTCAGTTGGATAGAGCAACGGCCTTCTAAGCCGTGTGTCGAGCGTTCGAATCGCCCCAGGGTCACCATACATAAACTCAGCTGTAGCCTCGTGCTACGGTTTTTTTATTTTCCAGCAAAAACACCAAAAAGCACGTTTGGGAGTTATGTTGGGAGTTATATTCAAAATAATAACTCTGGGTCAATGAAGCGCACCACAAATGTTAGACAAAAATAAGGTTTTCTGTCAAATGTTGGGTGACTCCCTAAAATGTCCATAGAAAGAGAGGATTGTCTTTACAGACAATCCTCTCTTTCTATGTCATATACAATTTGTTTTATTGAGAAAGACGGTGCGTATAAATTTCCGGAACACTAGTGAAAGATAGGTTACCACTAAATTTACTTTACAAAATTGCTTATGGGTAAAATTCTTGAAAAAATATTTTACGATTTCATCGGTATATCGTTTGGTATAGAGATAAACTTTTATGAATGTGGTCCTGTATGTGAAAAACCAGCGTCATTAAGGCGCTGGCAGTGATAAGCTTTTATAATGTTGGTGTGAACAACCAGTTTCACTGGTTGCCATGACTTTTATATTATATGTGAAACCTGTTTTAAAAAGTAGAAAATTGTACATGGTGTACATAATGGCGATTGCATTTAAAGATAATCTTTGTTAGAAAGGGTCATCCATGCTTGACATGACACATAAAAAAGGTAATGGTCTTAAATTGATAATTGTGGCGGAGGAATAAATTAGCCTATTTTCATTACTGCTTTGCTGTTTTTTCTAGTTGTAACTTGTCAACTGTTTTTAACCAGCCAAGAACTTCTTCAACATTGCCAGGAATTTTTATAATACGATAAATTTCATTTGCATTACTGTCGAGAAAAATCCAAACAGGTATAGTCGTTGATAATGAAAAACGCTGTTTTATTGTCGGCATGGTGTTTATTTTTTTTTGATTAATAAAGACTAATCTATATTTGCCCTTAACGGCAGTTTTAAATTCTTGCTCTTGCACGATTTTTAATGGAATTGCCATGGGAGAATATTTACCACTTTGTTTCATTAGCAAAGGAGCTGTATAGAGAATTAGGACATTTTCCCTATTTTCTTTTGCACTGGCAAGTGCAGCGTTTACATCTCCAGTCCAGTCGGGAGCAACTGCTAGGAAATCAAAGGCTTCAACATGACCGCCCATGTTACTACGATTTGCTGAACAGGTGCCGGTAAAAAAGACAAGGAAGGTAATAGAGAGCATTAGTATCAACTTTTTCAAAAGAGACACCTCCATATATAATATTATTTCATTTTTTATTTTTCCAATCGGTATAGGAATAATCCACATTCACATTCCCGTTGGCTTCATAATCCGCCTTTGTGTCCGGTAGTTTGAAGTTAAAAATGTGGAAACGGACGATGCTGTCTCCATTGCGCAAAACCTGATTGTCTTGCTCGGATTTAGAGTTATTATAAATTGTTTTGCCTCTACTTGTTATTACGCAAGAGTATCTAATTGATCTAAGTGTTGCATAAACATCTGCAGGACCATTATGCCGTACAACTGCTTTTACGGATACGCTGTTTGCATTAATCCATTTTACGCTCGTCGTTACACTTAATACATGTGCACTTGCAATTGCAGGAGTAAACGTTGCCAAAAGCGTCATAACGACTAAAAGCGACTTAAAAAATTTAGTAATCATTATCAATATCCTACCCCCTTTTTTACTCCTCCTCACGGAAAATTTTATACCTTTTATCAAAATTATACAATACTGACATTACAGTTTTTTTTAAA
>JAAYAE010000147.1 GCA_012719555.1 Acholeplasmataceae bacterium
GTTAGGCTGATTTATGTTCTTTTAAATAAAAATAGCACCACAATAAACTCTGGTGCTAAAATATATTCGTTACCCTTCTATTTGTATAATATTTTTTTTGTCATTATTAACAATATTATCTACTACGGAATAAGGATCAGTTTCCCTGTTCTGTAATTTGAGAATAGTTTGAGCAAAACCATCTGTAGCAACAATCTTCTCATCAATGTGTCGGCTAATATGATCATTAACCATGGCAATGACTTCTGACTTAATCCGAGACTGACGAACTTTTTCTAGTTCACCGGTCTCCTCAAGATATTTTCTATGTTCTGCAATAGAATCAACAACTGCTTCGATTCCTTCGTCTTTGCTGGCAATAGTACGATTAATAGGTGGACGCCAAGCCACATCTTCCTGATTAAGTTCAAGCATCATCTCAATCTCAATGTTTAGCTTCTCAACGCCTTCGCGGTCAGCCTTATTAATAGTAAACAAATCGCCTATCTCTAATATGCCCGCTTTGATTGCTTGAATATCATCGCCAAGACCGGGAACTACTACCACCATTGTTGTATCAGCAGTTTTAATAATATCTACCTCTGACTGCCCAACGCCAACAGTTTCAACAATAATAATATCCATGCCATAGGCATCCATCAATTTTACTGCATCACCCGTCTTTTGAGACAAGCCACCCAAGTTTCCTCTAGTAGCCATACTACGGACGAAGATACCTTCATCGGCAATAAGATCTAGCATTCTTATACGGTCACCAAGAATGGCTCCGCCGGAATACGGGCTGGTTGGGTCAATAGCAACAATGCCCACAGTTTTATTACGTTTTCGATATTCCTTGGCCAGTTTATCCGTTAAAGTACTTTTACCTGCGCCGGGTGGTCCAGTAATACCAATGACGTAAGCATTGCCGGTATGAGGATAAATTTTTCTCATTATTTCAACGGCATCTTCATGTTCATTTTCTATGGCTGTTATAGCCTTAGATAATGCCAAGCGAGAACCGCCTAAAACTCCTTCAGCTATATCCACTTAGTACACCGCCTTGTAGGTTTTTAATAGATAGTTGCTAACCGGGGTTAATCCCGGTTAGCAGTAATTTTTAAAAACTCTTATTTAACGTGTTCGTTAATGTATTTAACAATCTCAGTAGTAGCTGTACCAGGAGTAAATACTGCTTCAATGCCAGCAGCTTTCAGACCAGGAATATCGGATTCAGGGATAACGCCACCGCCGATTACCATTACGTCTGTCATGCCTTTAGCTTTTAACAATTCTACAACCTTAGGGAACAAAGTGTTGTGAGCGCCAGAAAGCAAGCTCAAAGCAACAACGTTAACATCTTCTTGAAGTGCAGACTCAGCAATTTGTTCCGGAGTTAAACGAATACCGGTATAAATTACTTCAAATCCAGCATCGCGCAATGCGCGAGCAACTACTTTAGCACCACGGTCATGTCCATCAAGACCTGGTTTTGCAACTAGAATTCTAACTTTTGCCATTTTATCTTTCCTCCTATTATCTCTTTAAATTATAGAGCTACATGAGATTTGAATTCGCCGAATACTTCTCTCAATACGCCACAGATTTCGCCTTCAGTTGCATAAGCTTTTACAGCATCCAAGATCAAAGGAATTAAGTTTGTAGACTCATCTTCACCAGCAGCTATTTTTAGTGCAGCAAGAGTTTCAGCAACTTTTGCATTATCACGTTTAGCCTTTAAAGCTTCAATTTTCTTGCGTTGTAATTCGCCAACGGAACCATCAACACGAAGTAAATTTGTAGGAGCAGCTTCTTCTTGTTGGAATTTGTTTACGCCAACAATAATGCGTCTTCCTTGTTCAACATCCATTTGCCATCTGTAAGCAGAATCTTGAATTTCTTTTTGAATGTAGCCTTTGCTAATAGCTTCAGGAGCGCCACCGATTTCATCAATTTTCTTAATGTAATCCCAGCATTCAGCTTCGATTTTGTTAGTCAAAGCTTCTACATAATAGGAACCGCCCAATGGATCAACAGTGTCAGCTAAACCGGATTCGTAAGCAACGATTTGTTGTGTACGCAAAGCGATTGTTACAGACTCAGTTGTAGGCAAAGCAAGAGCTTCGTCTTTAGAGTTAGTGTGTAAGGATTGAGTACCACCCATTACAGCAGCTGCTGTTTGTAAAGCAACACGAACAATATTGTTATTCGGTTGTTGAGCAGTTAACATGGAACCTGCAGTTTGAGTATGTACGCGAAGCATCATGGATTTAGCTTTCTTAGCTCCAAATCTTTCTTTCATAACTTTTGCCCATACGCGACGAGAAGCACGGAATTTAGCTACTTCTTCAAGTACGTTGTTATGTGCATTCCAGAAGAAAGATAAACGACCAGCAAAAGCATCGATGTCCATACCAGCTTTAAGAGCTGCTTCTACATATGCGATACCATCAGCGATAGTAAAAGCGATTTCTTGAGCAGCAGTGGAACCAGCTTCACGAATGTGATAACCGGAAATAGAAATTGTATTCCACAATGGAACATTCTTTGCGCAATATTCGAAAATATTAGTAATTAAACGCATAGAAGGTTTTGGAGGGAAAATGTATGTACCACGAGCAGAGTACTCTTTCAAAATATCGTTTTGGATAGTACCGCGAAGTTTATCAGCGCTAACACCTTGTTTTTCAGCAACTGCGATGTACATGCAAAGAAGTACAGAAGCAGGAGCATTAATAGTCATGGAAGTTGAAACTTTAGCCAAATCAATTTGGTCAAAAAGAATTTCCATATCAGCAAGAGAGTCAATAGCAACGCCAACTTTACCTACTTCACCTTCAGCCATAGGATCGGTGGAATCATAACCGATTTGGGTTGGAAGGTCAAATGCGCAGGAAAGGCCGCTACCACCATTAGCTAATAAGTAACGATAACGTTTGTTAGATTCTTCAGCAGTGGAAAAACCAGCATACATACGCATAGTCCAGAAACGGCCACGGTACATAGTAGGTTGTACGCCACGAGTATACGGGTATTCACCTGGGAATCCAAGATCCTTCTCGTAATCAAATTCAGGAACATCAAGCGGGGTATAGAGTCTGTTAGGCTCCAAGTTTGTTCTTTCCGGATTCTTTGATAATTTTGCTTCAACTGCTGCCATGTAGGCGTCAAATCCGGCTTTCAAAGTGTCATTTGCCATTCTAAAATCCTCCTTAAAATGTTTTTGCTACGGTTTTGGACGAACCGTCAGCTAAATGAGAGATTCTTCGTACAAGACGAAGTTTATGAGAAGCACAATGGCTTGCTCGAATGTATTTAACAGGCAACCTCTATCTCTTTGTTGAGGTTGTCTTAAAGCGAATACCGAGACCACCCCGGCATTACGCTGTTAAAACAAAAGATAAATTATTTAACTTCCATAGTTCCAGTCTTTACAAAACGATCATGGAAAGAGAATGCTTCACTCAAAATATGAGGAGTTTGGCTATTGCCACATTCCTTACAAGCTCTTTCAAAATAATCTTTCAGTAATGGTTGGTATTTAGGATTAGCAACTTTGTCAATTATAACAACTGCTCTTTCTTTTGGAGACAAACCACGCAAGTCAGCTACGCCACGTTCAGATACGATAACATCAACATCATGTTCAGTATGATCAACATGAGCACAGAATGGAACAACAGAAGAAATAGCACCCCCCTTAGCTAAGGAAGTAGTGAAGAATACGGTTAAATAGCCATTACGTGCATAGTCTCCGGAACCACCAATACCATTCATAAGCTTTGTTCCACAAATATGTGTAGAGTTTACATTTCCGTAAATATCTACTTCAATTGCAGTATTCATAGCAATAACACCTAAACGACGAGCTAATTCAGGGCTATTAGCAATTTCTTGTGGACGAAGAATAAGATGTTTCTTATATTTATCAAGATTTGCATAAAATTTCTTTAAGCAATCAGGAGATGGACTTAATGCTGTACCTGACGCAATACGAAGCTTGCCGGCATCAATTAAATCAAACATACCGTCTTGAACTACCTCAGTGAATACAGTTAAATCTTCAAAATCAGAGTTAACTAAGCCATTAATTACGGCATTAGCCACAGAACCTACTCCAGATTGTAGTGGCAATAAATTTTTAGGTAAACGACCCGCTGCTACTTCTTGTTTAAAGAACTCAACAAGGTTCTTGCCCATTGCTTCAGCTTCTGCGTCAATTGCACCCAAAGGACGAACTTTATCAGTAACATCACAAGGAACAATAGCTGCTACTTTGCTTAATTCGCAAGGGATATATGGTGTACCAATAATATCTTCAGGTTTTTCCAATGGAACTGCTTTGCGATAAGGAGGATCAAGCGGCACATAAGAATCATGCATTCCCTCTAATTCAACCGGTTGAGTAGTATTAACTTCAATAATTACTTTTTTGGCACTTTGTACCCAAGAAGAGCTGTTGCCCATAGAAGTTGTAGGCACTATACCAATCTTGCCATCTCCCAAGTCTTTAATTACGCAAGCTTCAATAATGGCAATATCAACATCGCCACCGCCATATAAGAAACCGTAACGTGCCATTTGGGCTACATGGCTCAAATGCAAGTCAGTATACGCAATCTTACCAGCATTGATAGCATTACGCATATCTTTGTTAGTTTGATAGGGTAAGCGCCTAGCTATAACACCAGCTTGAGTCAAAACGCTATCAATTTCAGGTCCCACGGAAGCGCCAGTCCAAAGGTTAATTTTTAGAGGTTTTGTCTTTGCTTTCTCCGCTAATGCAAGAGGCACAGCTTTAGGATAACCAGATGGTGTAAATCCGCTTACGCCAATATTCATGCCGTCCTTAATTAGGTCTGCAGCAGCTTCAGCAGTGGTAATTTTTGCTAAAGCAGCTTCACAGTGTACTCTGTCTTTAATTTCAATCATGTTTACCTTCCTCCTTAAAATTGTAAATCTCGGCTGTAAAGCCCGCGGGTCGTCCCGCTAGTAAAATTGCACTCGTTCTTGACCTGCAAGTTCATATCAGTTTCGTTCCAACTAGTCAAAAACAAGATTTTACCCAATAAAAAAAGACACCCAGTAGTTTCGTTACCACAAAACCTTGCTAAGTGCCAGTCTACTTGTGCTTGAGGTGGTCGCCACAAGCTGCAAACTGCCGTTAGAGGCCTTGAATTTTCAGTTAGACCAAAGACCCTCCTGTCCATTCACCCCACGCATGTTTATATTAATACAAAATAAATTGTCTATCAATCATCCGCATAATATAATGTCTACTTCGACATTGCTAAAAAAAATCCTGCCTAACTCTAAGTTTAACACGAAATTTTTACCACTTGAAACTGTTCTTCATCCCCTCAGCAAACATCTTTGTCGCACGAGTATCATATGTTCATTCTATTGATGCTAAAAGTATTTTCATTATCGTTCTGTAAATTAAGTCCGCATCAGAAAATGCCTATGCGAAGGTTAGTTAAATGATAGCAGTAAAAGTGTTAACTTGCAAGCTATTTTGACGTTCTTTACAAAAAAAAACCGCATTGGTTTACAATGCGGTTTTTTTGTAAATAGTCTGTACCCTTTTAGCTATTTTCTATTCTGAGGAGTGTAGTGAGTGTGGAGTAATTCATGTGCTTTTTCACCTAACGGCTCTCCCAAAAATTCTTTATAAATTGTAATTATTTCCGGGTTTTCATGAGACTTGCGAAGAATACTGCTCTCATCACATTCCAATAGAGCCTCTCTACGCTTTTTACGAATATCCCAATTAACAGGTACCGGTTGTCCACCACCACCAATACAACCACCTGGGCAAGCCATAACTTCAATAAAATGATAATCGGCCATACCTGCTCGTACTTTGTCCATCATAGCACGGGCTGCCTTTAATGTATGTACCACTGCAATTTTAACCTTTAAATCCCCTACAGAAATCGTAGCCTCTCTTACAGACTCTAATCCGCGTACTTCCTCAAATTCTATTTTGGGTAACTGTTTTTTCGTAACAACTTCTACAACAGTACGTAATGCAGCTTCCATAACACCACCTGTCGTGCCAAATATAACAGCTGCACCGGTTCCCTCACCCAAAGGAGAATCGTATTGTTCTTCCTCTAATTTCTCAAAATCAATGCCAGCTTCCCTTATCATCCGGCCCAGTTCGCGAGTCGTAATAACAATATCCACATCTTGGAACCCTGAGTCACACAATTCCGGCCTAACCGCCTCCGCTTTTTTTGCCGTACAGGGCATAACGGATACCGAAACAATATCTTTAGGCGCTATACCAGCCTTTTGAGCGTAATAAGTTTTTACCACCGCACCAAACATAGCCTGAGGAGATTTTGCCGTGGACAAATGAGGTAATAAGTCCGGATATCTTTGCTCCAACATGTTTACCCACCCGGGACTACAGGAGGTAATCATGGGCAAAACGCCATTATTAGTCAAACGTTTTATGAATTCATGACCTTCTTCCATAATGGTCAAATCAGCTGAAAAATCAGTATCAAAAACTTTTGCAAATCCTAATTGACGGAGGGCGGCAACCATTTTACCCGTAACCACTGAACCTGGCGGCAACCCCAATTCTTCACCCAAAGCAACACGCACTGACGGTGCTGTTTGAACCACTACGTGTTTTGTACTGTCGGAAAGAGCGGCCCAAACTTTTGCCGTATCATCTTTTTCTACAATAGCCCCTGTAGGGCATACATTCGCACACTGTCCACAATATGAGCAAGATATTTTTTCCAATCCCTGTTCAAAGGCCGTAGAAACCATAGTATGAAAACCACGCCCGGCAAAACTATAAACATCCATACCCTGCACATCTGAGCAGACACTTATACAACGTCCACACAAAATGCATTTCTCTTGATCTCTTACTAATGAAGGGTTAGTGTCATCTATAGTATGAGCCTTCATTTCCCCTCCGATAAATCTGATCTTACGCACACCTAAATCTGCTGCAATTTTTTGCAGCTCACAATCCATGCTCTTTTGACACGATAAACAATCCTTAGGATGGTTTGCCAGTAATAACTCTACTACCAATTTTCTAGCAGATCGTACTCTTGTAGTATTAGTTTTGACCACCAATCCCTCGGACACCGGATAAACACAAGAAGCTACTAATGTTCTAGCCCCGGAAGCTTCTACCAAGCACAAACGGCAGGCCCCTTCCGCATGCAAATCAGGATGATAACACAATGTTGGTATATATATACCGGCCTGTCTGGCCGCAGTCAAAACAGATGAGTTTTTATCGGTTGTAACACTGATGCCATTAATCGTTAAAGTAACTTTATCCATTTTTCTGCCACCTTATCCTTTCGCAATAGCCTTAAACGGACACGCCGTCATACAGGCTCCACATTTAATGCAAACTACCTGATCAATAACATATTTACTTTTGGGTTTTCCGGCTATTGCCTGTACCGGACAGGCCTTAGCACAAATACCACAACCCCTACACGCATCAGTAATTGTATATCCTGCTAACTTTCCACAAGCATGAGCCGGGCACCGTTTTTCATATATATGCGCTTCATACTCATGACGGAAATATTTTAAGGTGCTCAATACAGGATTAGGTGCTGTTTGGCCTAAACCACATAATGCGCTATCTTTAATTTTTCCTGCCATATCTTCCAAAAGTTCAATATCTCCGTCGCGGCCGCATCCTTCTGTAATTCGAGTTAAAATCTCTAACATACGCTTCGTACCTTCACGACATGGGGTACATTTTCCACAGGATTCAGATTGGGTAAAATTCAGAAAAAATCTTGCCACATCTACCATGCAAGTATCTTCATCCATAACTACTAGACCACCGGATCCCATCATGGCTCCCGCAGAAATCAAAGAATCATAATCAACGGGCAAATCAAGCATAGATTCCGGCAAACACCCTCCGGAAGGCCCTCCTATTTGTACAGCTTTAAACTTCTTGCCATTAGTTATACCGCCGCCAATATCATAAATTATCTCACGCATAGTAATCCCCATGGGCACTTCGGCTAAACCTGTATTATTAATTTTACCTGTCAAAGCAAAAACCTTTGTGCCCTTGGACTTTTCAGTACCACATGTGCAATACCAATCAGCTCCCTTTTGCAAAATTAAAGGAACATTGGCAAATGTTTCAACATTATTAATATTTGTTGGTTTACCCCACAAACCAGCTACCGCCGGGAAAGGTGGCCTAGTTCTTGGCATGCCGCGCCGACCTTCTATAGATGCCATAAGTGCAGTCTCTTCACCGCAAACGAACGCTCCCGCGCCTTCTTTTATATGCAGGGTAAAATTAAATTTTGTACCAAAAATATTGTTGCCCAAAAAGCCCATTTGTTCTGCTTGAGCAATAGCTACTCGCAAGCGCTTAATAGCCAATGGATACTCAGCACGAACGTAAATATACCCTTCATCAGAACCAATAGCATAGGCCGCAATCGCCATACCTTCAAGAACCCTGTGTGGATCTCCCTCTAAAACGCTACGATCCATGAATGCTCCCGGGTCTCCCTCATCAGCATTACAAATTATATAGTTTTTGGCATTTACGGAAGCTTTGGCAAAACTCCATTTTAAACCGGTAGGAAAACCAGCCCCACCACGACCGCGCAAACCCGATTTTTTTACTTCTTCAACAACTTCTTCAGTAGTCATGGTCGTCAAAGCTTTAGCCAATCCCTCATATCCTCCAATGGCAATATATTCTTCAATAGCCTCGGGATTAATCCTACCGCAATTAGCTAGAACTCTACGTTCTTGTTTTTTGTAAAACTCTATATCGTTGTAGCTAGGTATTGCTTCCAAGCTCAAAGGTTCATGGTACAAAAGTCTTTCAACAATCCGGCCTTTGTACAAGTGACTCTCAACAATCTCAGCAACGTCTTCCGGAGTAACCTGACAATAAAAGGTTCCTTCCGGATAAATAATAACTAAAGGTCCATGCTCACAGAACCCATGGCAGCCAGTCTCTACTACCATGACTTCTTCGCTTAAACCTTTTTTCTCTATTTCTGTTTTAAAGCTTTCTATAACTTTTCCTGAACCGGCAGATTTACACCCTGTACCACCACAAACTAAAACATGCGCTCTGATATGTTGCATTTTTTTACCCCCAGTAAAAAATTTTGTTAAACCCACAGAGGATTATATTTTCGCGTCATCCATTTTTCCTACTACCAAGTCTTCTATAATACGACCATTAATGACATGATCGGCAATTATTCTCTTTACGTCAACCGGTTTAACATTGCCATAAGTTATACGTGGCTCACCAGGACGAACGACATCCACTAACACTTCTTTCTCACACATGCCAATGCATCCTGTTTGCTGAACTTGCACATTTTTTAGTTTGCGTACTGCTAGTTCGTCTAAAACAGCGGCCATAATTTCCCTTGCTCCCGCTGCAATACCACAAGTTCCCATGCCTATTATAATTTTTGTTCCATCATTTTCTCTAACCCTAATATCAGACTGCAATTTTTCACGCAATGCCTTTAAATCCTCTAATGATTTCATTTCAACCCGCCTGCCTCTCTAACTTTATCTATTTCCTGTTTTAAATATGCATCTAACCATGAATATATTTCCGGATAGCTAAAATCTATATGTTCGCCTAAACGCTTTATTACTGACTGGGAATCAAAAATAAATTCTGCCTGCCTCACTTTATAATGCATAACGAAATGCAACCCTGGGTTGCCTACCAAAAAAACCTTTACTGTATTAACAACATCACCTAAGGGCGGACGGTCCAAATGATTTCTAAGATAACTTGCCTTAAGGAAAGTTCCCTCGCCTGGTTTCGATTTAATTATAAGGCGGCCGCCACTTTGGGCTGTAGTCATGTCAACAAAGGGAATACCCAACCCTACATTACGTGTTAATCTTGTAGTAACAAAAGGGTCACGAATTTTTTTAAGCATATCCTCATTCATTCCGCGACCATTATCAGTAATACTGAAAGTGAAAAAACCATCCTCGTCTTCATTAACTTCCAGCAATATCCAATTAGCTCCTGCTTCAATAGAGTTTTGCATTAAATCTAATATATGGAGAGATATTTCTTTCATATTAGTTGTACTTTGCCAAAATCAAGGAAATCTTTTCCGGAGTCAAACGGCCATGAGTATCTTCGTTAATTTGCATTACCGGAGCTAGTCCACAGGCACCAATACACGCTACTGTTTCTACAGTAAAGCGCAAATCTTCCGTGGTATGGCCTGCTTTAACACCCAATTCTTTTTCAACTTCTTCCAAAATCAATTTTCCTCCCCGCACATGGCACGCCGTTCCCTGACAAACTCGTATAATATTGCGCCCTCGTGGGTTTAGATGGAATTGAGAGTAAAATGTTACTACTCCATAGACAGCACTAATAGGTGTTTTAGTTTCTTGAGCCACGTACTCCAAAGCTTCTTTAGGCAAATAATTATACAAATGTTGAACCTCTTGTAAAACAGGAATAAGAAACCCTTTGGTTCCTTCATATTTGACAAGTATCTCATCAATTTTTGCCTTTTCTTTATTCTCGCCGCCACAACAACATTTGTTTTCCATGTTCATTGTCCTCTTCCTTCCTAACTAAAAATTCACAATACTTTAATAATATAGCAAAAACAGGCTATAAAAAGCAATACTATTTATGTATAAATCTGAAGTATAGTGTATACTTATTGCCTTCAAGCGTAATATATTTAACGGTTAAAGCCTACAAAATATCCTGGCTTGAATTTTCGGTCCCTTTCTCCTTTTAAAGCTAAGCGTATTTCTTCAACCGAAGGTTCCTTAATCTCCAAAAAATTCTTGGGTCCTTGAATAAAATCCGAAATATTATGTCCATCTGAATTTGTCATATATGGCAAGGAGCCAATAAGGGGTCTAAATTTTTGTTCCTTAAGTTCTGATACATTTAAGTTAGAAATTTCCACTGCATCCAGTGTTAATTCCTCACCAATAAACCCCAGCTGTCCCAAAAGACTGTAAGAAGGCCTATCAATATGAGCGGCAAAAACCAAGGCTCCTAATGCTCTACTCTTATCAATTACCTCCCTAGCTGTTAAACGGCATGCACCTAAAAGCATTTTCTTTTCTTCACAAATAAAGTTGTCATAAGCATCTACTACGAACTGTCCACCAAACTTATTTGCATTGTTAGGTGGCAAACTTTTACGAGCCTCAGTCACAATCTTCTGCCATTGGGCCAATTGTCCCCAGGTGTCAAAGATGGTCACAATATGAGCTTCTTCCACACACTCTACTTCCATCCCCGGTAATACTGTTACCCCATATTTACGACCAGCTTCAAGGGCGGCCAGTACATTGCCTGATGCATTATGGTCTGTAACTGCCAGCAAATTTATTCCGTTTTGGACTGCACGTAACACAATATGGTTTGGTGTCATTTCCACTTCTGCACAGGGAGACAAAAGCGTATGTACATGAAAATCACCTATAAATCTCTTCATTGCCGGTTAATAATGCCCAAGGCATAAAGTTTTCCGGTCACTTCATAACTTGACATATTAGTACTAAAAACTGTCAGTTCATTTTCATCTGCTTTAGTAATCGTATCCGCTTCAATTTTTGTACCACCTGTAATAATAACTGCCGCCAACCCAAGTAGTGAAGCTACTGCTACAACATTATGGTGTCCCTGCATGGTAACCCAAATCATACCTGGTTTTGCCTGTCCCATAACATTACTAAGCAGGTCCGATGTATAACCTCCTTTAATTTCCATTTCCAGACTGCCTCGACCCGTAACCTTTGTTAAGATCAGTAATTGCGCAACCTCACCAACCTTCATATTTTTAGTCCTCCTTTGCCTCTTCTTCCGTCCCTGTGAGAGGTATTTGCGTTGATAACTCTATCATCCCACGAGCAAATTCCTTAACTCGAGCCCTTAAGATAAAGATACAATCAGTTTCAAAAGCCTTTCCTTGGACAATATCTTCAGCCAAACATTGACAATTGGGTGCCCCACACGCCCCACAATCCAACCCCGGCAAAGTATTTAAGACTTCATCCATCTTTTCAAGCTTTTCCATAGCCACATTAATATCCTCGTCCAACTGCATCATGGGGCGTGGCTGTAAAATTTTTACATACTCTTCAGAGGTAGGAAATCCAGTACAAGTCATACAAGCTTGCATAGCTTCACGTCTGTCAACAGGTTCTTGTTTTTTGAGATTTCTAATTCGCAACTTCAAATTTTTTTCTCCAACAAATCTATTTACCGCTACAAAAGGCCCCCCGACACAACCACCTCCGCAGCTATATAATTCCACAAAATCCACATCATTCATTTTATTCATGGAAATTTCTTCCAGTACGGCGAAAACATCACTGACACCCTGCACTGAAACAGCATTCTCTATACCTGCAGCAGTAATTTCGCCACCATTACTTCCCCAGCCAACACCGTAAGAAGAACCGGTAGTAATAGTTTGCGTTAAGTTTTCTTCAGGAATTACGTCATGTATAATGCGTATTAATTCCCCATAGATACTTGACTCGCTAATTGATCCTGCTAACTCCGTATGTTTAACATCAACTGATTGTCTTATATTAATACCTTTGGCAGGGCAAGGTGTAATAAACCAAACACCAACTTGCTTCTCCGATAAATTGTTTTTAGAACATAGTCTCTTTTTTACATAGATAGCTGCCGCTTCACCAGGAGACAATATTGGTATAACCTGTTGTATGAGTTCAGGAAACTTAACCTGAATCAACCGTAATACCGCAGGACAAGCCGAAGAAATAATAGGTTTTCTACCACCAATATAAGATTTTACATAGCTTTCTATTTCTTGAGAAATATAGTCTCCGGCTGCTGACAAATCAAAAATTTCATCAAACCCTAATAATTTTAAGCCTTGCCAAATTACTTCTCGTTTCACACCGGCTGGGAATTGAGCATAAAGCGATGGTGCCGCCAAAGCTACGTTATAAGTATAGTTTTGTGTTGCTTCCAGCGTATCGACGGTCGCAGTCATCGCATGAGTAGGACAACGACGAATACACTCCCCGCAATCTATACAGCGAGTGGCGATGATTTCCGCCTTACCATTGCGTACGCGAATAGCTTCAGTCGGGCAATATTTTACGCAGGCAACACAACCATTGCATGCTTCTCTTATAACATGAACGGAATGCAAATAGCTTTCATACACTCCTAAATCACCCAGCTTTCCTTTAATTAACTATGCTTATGTTCAAAACACATTGTAATTTTAGTCCCTTGATTAATTACCGTATCTATTGCAAATTTATCTGAGCATTTCATCATGTTTGGCAAGCCCATACCAGCACCAAATCCCAAAGCGCGCACATAATCAGGTGCTGTAGAAAATCCCTCCTGCATGGCCTGTTTAACGTCGGCAATACCAGGGCCCTTATCACTAACAGTGATAACAGTACTCTCTGTATTAATATCTGCTTGTACTATGCCGCCACCTGCATGAATAAGTGCATTCATTTCGCCTTCATAAGTTCCTATTGCAACTCTACGCACCACATCTGCTTCCACACCTAGACGTTGTAAGGCTTTTTTTACACGAGCCGAGGCCTCGCCTGCTCTATCAAAATCATTGCCCGGTACTTCATATATTAATTTCATCTAATTTAGCTCATCCCTTTTGTTTCATTGATATGACAAGCAGGTAACCCTAGTTTGTACAA
>JAAYAE010000148.1 GCA_012719555.1 Acholeplasmataceae bacterium
ATACTGGCCGCCAAAATCAATAACCAGAACCAACTCGTGTTGTACTTTTTTCATGCTCAAGCCCTCCGTTTAATTTCTTAGATTATCATTAGAATATACCATAATATGAGTTTTTTTTCAACAGTTGCCTATAAAAAATGACACTCTGAAATTCACTTTCAGAGTGTCATTTACTTCTACTACAAACTAACTAAGCATTATATTCTGCTAGTCAATACCTAACAAATTACATCATGCCAGGCATGCCGCCGCCCATTGGAGGCATAGCAGGTCCGCCATCTTTAGCTGGTTTATCAGCAACTAGAGCTTCAGTAGTAAGGATCATAGCTGCAATTGAAGCTGCGTTTTGCAAAGCACTGCGAGTAACTTTGCAAGGATCAACAATACCAACTTTAATCATATCAACATACTCTTCAGTTAAAGCATCAAAACCAATGCCTTTTTTCGTACGTTTAAGAGCATCAACAATAACAGCGCCTTCCAAACCTGCATTGTAAGCAATTTGGCGAACAGGTTCTTCAATAGCACGTCTAACGATTTCTACACCGGTCTTAACATCGCCTACAACATCTAATTTATCCAGAGAAGCCTGTACTTGCAAGAAGGCAGTTCCGCCACCGGCCACAATACCTTCAGCCACAGCAGCACGAGTAGCATTCAAAGCATCTTCTATACGAAGTTTCTTATCTTTCAATTCAGTTTCAGTAGCTGCGCCTACTTTAATAACTGCAACGCCACCGGCCAATTTAGCCAAACGCTCTTGCAATTTTTCTTTATCAAATTCAGAAGTAGTTTCAGGAATTTGTGCACGTATTTGAGATACGCGGTTAGCGATTGTATCTTTAGAACCTGCGCCATCAACTATAGTAGTCATTTCTTTAGTTACGCGAACTTGACTTGCGCTGCCAAGATCTTCAATAGTAGCACTATCTAATTTACGGCCAACTTCCTCGCTAATAACAGTAGCACCGGTCAAAATAGCGATATCTTGAAGCATTGCTTTACGACGATCGCCAAAACCAGGAGCCTTAACAGCTACAGCCTTGAAAGTACCACGCAATCTATTTACAACCAAAGTTGCAAGAGCTTCACCCTCGATATCTTCGGCAATAATCAAAAGTTCACGGCCTTGTTGTACAACTTTTTCCAAAACCGGCATAATATCTGCAATCAAAGTTATTTTGCGATCAGTGATGAAAACATAAGGATTACTCATAACAGCTTCCATTTTGTCTGGATCAGTAACCATGTAAGGAGAAATATAACCGCGGTCAAATTGCATACCTTCTACGGTTTCCAGAGAAGTCTCCATTGTCTTAGATTCTTCAACGGTAATTACGCCGTCATCGCCAACTTTATCCATAGCGTCAGCAATCAAACCGCCTATTTCTTCATCACTAGCAGAAATAGAAGCAACTTGTGCTTTTTCTTCTCTAGTTCTTACTTTTTTGGATATTTTAGCCAATTCCGCAACCAAAGTATCCACTGCCATTTTGATACCTTTTTTAATAATCATAGGATTAGCACCGGCGGCTACATTTTTCATGCCTTCATGTACCATAGCTTGTGCCAACAAGGTTGCTGTAGTAGTACCGTCACCGGCGATGTCATTAGTTTTCGTAGCAACTTCTTTAACTAATTGAGCACCCATATTTTCAAACGGGTCTTCCAACTCAATATCACGAGCAATGGTAACACCATCATTAGTAATAGTTGGGGAACCGAATTTCTTATCAAGTACAACATTACGTCCCTTTGGTCCCAATGTAACTTTTACTGCATCTGCCAAAGCATTAACGCCACGTTCCAAGGAACGGCGAGCTTCTTCGTTGAATTTAATTTCTTTTGCCATAATAGCATCTCCTCAATTTAATATATTAAGTATTTATTTTTATATTTAGCTGTGTTTTTTATTAGCTGTCGTAGCTTTTACAGGAGCTTTTGGTTTGCTTTCTACAATTGCCAAAATATCGCGTTCCTTCATAACAACATAGTCAACACCATCAAATTCTAATTCACTGCCTGCATATTTTGCAAAAACAACAGTTTGTCCAACTTCCAATTCAGAAGCAACTCTTTGCCCATTGTCTAACAAACGGCCGGCACCAATTGCCACAACATTACCTGTTTGTGGTTTGTCTTTGTGTGCTGTATCCGGCAGATAAATACCACTGCTGGTTTTTTCCTCCTGAACAATCGGTTTAATTACTACATAATCTTCTAATGGCTTTAACATAGTTTAAATCCCCTTTCTAGCTTATAAAATTTAATTATTTTATTTTTTCTG
>JAAYAE010000149.1 GCA_012719555.1 Acholeplasmataceae bacterium
ATTTTTACAACAGGCATATTATATAATAACTATTGCTAATTGTCAATTAAGGTATTAAAGAAATACCCTTGCAAAAAGATTTAAAATGCACAAGGATCGCTATAATGCTGTCCATTGCCAAATTTATCCAATACATCTTTCATTGATTTTTCTAATTTAGTCAGCATTTCGTCTATTTGTTCTGTGGTACTAACAAGTGGAGGCATAAAAATAACCACATCTCCTATATTGCGCACAATAAGACCGTAACCACGTGCCGCTTGACAAATTCCTCCTGCCATTTGCAAGGCAGGATCAAAAGGAACTTTTCCTTCTTTATCTTGCATTAGTTCTATACCAGATAGCATCCCACATTGCCTAGCGTCACCCACATACTGCATTTTATTAAATTTTTCCATATGCCTAGCGATTACTTCCATTTTAGGAGGTAAGCTTTCTATAACACTGTCCTTTTGAAAAATTTCTAAACTAGCAAGTCCAGCCGCACAGGCCAGATTATTACCTGTATATGAATGCCCGTGATAAAAGGTCTTGTAATCAGTTGGTTCACCTAGGAATGCATTATATATTTCATCTGTAACCATAGTCGCACCCAATGCTAAATAACCACCTGTAATTCCTTTAGACAAAGTCATAAGATCTGGGCACACGCCTTCATTATCACAAGCCCACATTTTTCCCGTCCGGCCAAAACCGGTAGCCACTTCATCGACAATTAGAAGCACGTCATATTTCTTTGTGAGTTCGCGAACGCCCTTAATATACCCCTTAGGTTGCATGAGCATACCTGCTGCAGCTTGTACTAATGGCTCAATGATCATAGCGGCGATTTTATTGGCATTTTTTTGCAAAAAGCTTTCCAATTCTTCCAGCAAATAAGCTAGATACTGTGCCTCATTTTGAATACCTGCTAGGTGGCTATGGTAAAAAGAGGGGCAGGACATCTTATATGTAGGAAATAACAACGACTTATAGGCTTTATGGAAAACGTCTATATTACCAACACTAACGGCCCCTACAGTATCACCATGATAAGAATCACCCAAGTTAATAAAATTTGCTTTCTCCGGCCGCCCTTTAAACTGCCAATACTGAAAAGCAATCTTAACAGCTGCTTCTACTGCTGTAGAACCATCATCAGAGTAAAACACCTTATTTAAGCCATTAGGTGTGGCCTTAACCAATTTCTCAGCAAATTCTGCAGAAGGTTTATTTACTAAACCTAACAAAGTGGTATGCGCAATTAAGTCTAGCTGCTCTTTTATTGCCTGGTCTATCTCCGGTCGATGATGTCCATGAATATTTACCCATAAACTAGAAATACCGTCATAATATGCCTTTCCTTCCGTGTCATAAAGCATCACCCCTTCACCGCGCTCAATAACCAGTTGCGGGTTTTCTACCCAGCCCTTCATTTGTGTAAAAGGATGCCAAATATAGTCTTTGTCCATTTTCTCCCATTTATTCATTTGTATTTTCCCCTCCTGCCACTGCTATGATTTTATTCATATCTATGTTTTTCTCTACTATATTCGCTATTTTTTTGCTGTCAGGATGAGTCATCAGTTCAGCAGGTAAGGTTGGCAATTTACCTAAAATAGGTAATCCTGTTAATTTTTCATAATAATACAAATTACTCTTTTCTAAGTCGCCGGCAATTTCCTCATTCCAACTGTTAACTATAAAACCCAAAACCTTTAGTCCATGATTTTTCGCATATTCAGCAGTTAAAACTGCGTGATTTACGTTACACAAAATTGCTTTAACCACAATGATAATAGGTATATGTAAGGCATGGAAAAAATCTCTAACAAGAAAATCATCAGTTAATGGTGCCGAGATACCGCCGACCCCTTCAACTACCGTAGCCTCATTAGACATTATCATCTTTTTACAGGTTTCTAACATAACCTGTGGTTCTAAGGTAACTCCTACAATTTTGCTGGCTTCCGCAGGCGCTAAAGCCGGCTCTAGCACATATGGTACTACTTCACTTTGCATAGCCCCTTCCATATGGGCACACGCCATAGAAAACTCTGCATCCGTAGAGATAAGCTTTCCATCTGCAAGCCGCACACATCCGGAAGCTACCGGCTTACATACACCGGTGTTATACCCCCGTTCCTTAAGAGCCGCTGCCAGTGAACCTGTAACAATGGTTTTACCCATTTCTGTATCTGTTGCCGTTATACCAAATGCGAACATTATTTACCAGACCCTTCTTTTATCTCTTGCCATATTTTGCCAATGGCAGCCGCCGTTATTCTTATTTCTTCCTCACTGTGAGCAGCGGTTACCGTTAAGCGCAATCTGCTTTGACCTATAGGCACTGTTGTTGGTCTGATGGCCGAAACCAAAATTCCCTGTTCTTCTAATTTATGTGCAAAAGTGGTTGTAATCTTGGCATCCCCCAGCATAATTGGAATAATAGGTGTTTGCCCAGCAATAATATTAACCTTATATTTAGCTAAAAGATTCCGCATAAGCTTTGTGTTGCTGCGTAGTTTATACAAATACAACTCTTTTTTGTCAATCAGTAAATCTAAAGCAGCTTTTGCTGCTGCCATACTTGCCGGACTTATGGCCGTTGAAAAGATAAACGGACGAGATTTGTTAATTAAATAATCAATATAGACTTTTTTACCTGCTACATAACCGCCTTCTGAAGCTAGCGCTTTACTCAAAGTGCCTACCTGTAAGTCCACCTGCCCTTGCAAGCCATAATAAGCCGCAGTACCACTGCCATCAGCACCCAAAACACCCACTGCATGAGCATCATCTACATATAAACATGCTTCATATTTTTGTGCTAACTTTACCAGTTCCGGCAACTTCGCAATATCTCCATCCATACTAAAAACACCGTCAGTAATAATATATCGTTGACCTGCTGTCGTGTCTTTTTGTAGCAGAGCTTCCAAATCATTCATATCAGAATGTTTGTATACTTTAACTGTTGCCTTGCAAATTCGGCAACCATCAATAATACTAGCATGATTTAATTCGTCGCTAAAAATAACATCATTTTTTTTCACTAAACCGTATATTACACCCAAGTTAGTCATATAGCCGGTGTTAAAAATCAAAGCACTTTCTGTGTGTTTAAACTTAGCTAATGCTTTTTCCAAAATATTGCCTTCAAAATGACGCCCGGTAGTCAAAGGAGACCCTGTGGAGCCCGTACCAAAGTCATTGGCTGCTTTAGCCGCCGCAATAACTTCAGGTGCATGGGTTAAGCCTAAATAATTGTTACTGGAAAAGACCAAATATTCTCTGCCTGTTTCGCTAACTGCTCTAACAGGCGTTATGAATCTAAGTGGTGTAAGTTGTCGCCATAACCCATGTTCCTCAATTAATTGCAGTTTTTTTTCTAAAATTTGTTCCAACTTCGACATCTACATTGCCCCCAAAAGTAATCAGTACTAGTTGTTCTTGCAAATACTCAGACAAAACCTTAATATCACAGTCATGTTTGACAAAGAAAATGCGTCCCCCAACACCGCTGCCCATTTCTTTCATAATAGGAATACGTATATAACCACCTACTGCTGAGGCAACATAACCTGTAACATAATCAGGATCATCTGCCCAACAGAGCTCAGCTACCATACCGGGAGCACTTGCCACCTTAGAGGCCAAAACCAACGCTTCTCTTACATGTTCTCCTGTAAGCCCTACCTTGGCTAATTTTTCTTCATATTCAGCAGCACCTGCACAATCCATCTTTGTTACCCTAACTCCTCTATTACCAAAGTTATCTAACCGTTCTCCCGTAAAAGCATCAAAAAGCATAGCACCTCTAATACTATCTTTTAATGCTAGTAAAGCACTAAATCCTCTTTCTATGGCCAAAGCAGAAACTCCAACGCTCTGAAGTTTTTCTTTTGCTATTGCATGGCCCTGAGCGACATTTTTTGCTATGCAGCTATGCACAGCTATAAGTGGTTTGAAAATCACTTCATCTTCTTTTATTTCTTCAATTTTTATGCTAATAAAATCTGCTTTTCCACGCTGATGATTGCGTGCACGCCGCAACATAGCTACTACGCCTTTTTCCACATCATTTTCATCCAAAATGCGTTCAGCACCGGAAATATGGCGACCTCCTTTTTCGTGAGGCCCGCCTTTCGCAGAACGCATTTTTACACTAAATTGCATATGAGTTCCCCCCTTAAAAACAATTTTACTAATTTATAATTGCGGTTGCGTTGTCTTTCTTCCTAAGTCTCTAAGCATAGTCTTGTCCGACTCAGGATTACGACCTCCGGTAGTTAAATACCCACCAATCATTATTCCGTTTAACCCGCCACTTAGTGCCATAACTTGCATATCTCTAAGATTAACTTCTCTTCCTCCAGCCGTGCGAATTAAAGCATGGGGTAAAATAAAACGAAATACGGCAAAAGCTCTCAGAATTTCCCAAGCCGACAATGGTTTATTGTGTTCAAACGGCGTGCCCTTAACAGGATTTAAAATATTTAGAGGTACAGAATCTACACCTAAACGTCTTAGCTCCATAGCCATTTCCACTCTTTGTTCAGGAGTTTCATTAAGTCCCAATATTCCACCGGAACAAACCCTAATACCAGCTGCCTTTGCCGCTTCCAAAGTTGACATCTTATCTTCATAAGTATGCGTACTACAAATATCGGGGAAATGACTAGGTGCCGTTTCGATATTAGAATGGAAACGTGTAATACCTGCTTTTTTTAATTTTACAGCTTGTTCTTTAGTTAATATGCCCAAAGAAGCACATACTTCAATTTTTACTTCAGTTTTAATGCGAGACAAAGCATTACAAATTTTTTGAAAATCTTCTTCCTCACTTTGTCCACGACCACTTGTTACAATAGAAAATCGCACAGCTCCAGCTTCTTTTGCTTTTTTAGCCGCCTGCACTAGTTCTTCTTCATCTAACAGCCCATATACATCAACGCCGGTCTTGCTGTATGCAGACTGGGCACAAAACTTGCAGTTTTCCGGACAATGACCACTTCTAGCATTCACAATAGCGCAGCAATCAACCTCATTGCCATTAAATTTTTGCCTAATTTTATCTGCCATGGCTAAAAGCAGCATAGTGTCGTCGTCTGATACATTAATAAGCTCCACAGCCTCTTTCTTAGTTAATTCTTTACCAGCTAAAACTTTCTGTGCATACTCTAAAATCATATATATACCTCAATAGAACAAGTTTTTTGTTAACATTATTATTGTAGTGGTTAACCCAAGTCATGTCAACCTTAATAA
>JAAYAE010000150.1 GCA_012719555.1 Acholeplasmataceae bacterium
GAGAGAAGACAACCGCATGCTCTCATAAGAGAGAGTCATAAAGTGCCGCTCCAATCATGACCGGCGCTCGAACAAACGTCAGCTATTGTAAAAAGAGGAGGCTTTTATTATGGGTGTACTTAAATTAGGAATGTTTGAAACGTTAGCTCTTGCAGTTTTAGCAATATATTTTGGTGACTTTATTAGGTCTAAGATGCCTATCTTAAAGAAATACTGCTTCCCGGGCGCTGTTATTGGTGGTACTATTTTTTCTTGTATATCTTTAATCTTATATTATAGGGGTATTGCCGAGCTAAGTTTTGATTACAAAACGGTAAACACATTGTTTTATTGCATATTCTTTGCAGCGAGTGGTGCTGCAGCCAGTTTGAGTTTATTGAAAAAAGGTGGAAAATTAGTAATTATTTTCGCAATTTTAGCGGCAGTATTAGCATTCTTACAAAATGTTTTAGCGGTAGGGCTTGGTACAGTAATGGGAGTAAATCCACTTATAGCTCTTATGACAGGCAGTACTCCGATGACCGGCGGGCATGGTAATGCAGCTGCTTTTGCACCTTTAGCTGTAGCTGCCGGTGCTCCTGCTGCCCTAGAAGTTGCTCTAGCAGCGGCAACTTTTGGTCTAATTTCCGGTTGTATAGTTGGTGGACCATTTGGTGCTTTTGTTATTAAACATTTTCATCTAGAAGATCCTTCTCAAGATGGGATAGAAGAGGCTGCGGCCGAAAGCGGTAAAAATGTTGGTACTTTAGTATCAAAAGCAAATATGCTTAATGGTGTTTTTTTAATGATGATAGCTTGTGGTATAGGGCAAGTATTTTTCTTGATGTTAAAATCGGCTGGGGTTAATTTCCCAATTCATGTTTGTGCTATGTTGGGTGGTATTTTGGTTAGAATTGTTCTGGATTCTAGAAATAATACTAGTGAAGCTGCTTATGAAGCAATTAATATAGTAGGAGAATTCTCTTTGTCACTTTTTGTTTCCATGTCCATTATTTCTATGAAATTATGGCAACTGGCAGGATTGGGTGGTTCTTTAGTTGTATTATTGATGGCGCAAGTTGTCTTTATCATTATTTTCTGCTATTTTATTACTTTCAAGCTTTTGGGAAAAAATTACGATGCTGCTGTTATGTCTGTCGGACATATTGGATTTGGCTTAGGGGCTGTTCCGGTATCTATGACTACAATGGAGAGCGTATGCAAGAAATATAGATATTCTAAATTAGCGTTTTTTGTGGTACCTGTAATTGGTGGTTTCTTAAGTAATATTTCTAATGCTGTTATTATTTCTGGTTTTATTAATTATTGTGCAGGTATGATTAAATAAGGAAAAATCTTCTGTTATGCGAGTATGAGTAAAAAGTCATCCCTTGGGTATTGCTTTGGGTAATTGTAAGTTGATGTTCTCAATTTGACTCCCAAGGGACTATGGAAAAATAAAAAGCGAGGAGGATTATTATGAGTGAAGAAGTGAAAGCACCGGGAAAACCGGTTAACAAGAAAGTAAGTCCGGGCGTCCAAGCATTGCGTGATGTTGTAGAAAACGTGTATGCTGAAGCGCGTGAAGCTAAAAAAAGAGGTGAACCTGTAGGCTGGTCATCTTCAAAATTCCCTTGTGAATTGGCTGAAGCTTTTGGCCTTCATGTTGTATATCCTGAGAACCAAGCAGCTGGCGTCGCAGCTAACCGTGATGGTGAACTATTGTGCCAAGCAGCTGAAGATCTTGGCTACGATACCGATATTTGTGGTTACGCGCGTATTAGCCTTGCTTATGCAGCAGGTAAAAGAGCTGCTAAAAAGTTGGATCCTACTACCGGTGCGTATGTAATTGATCCTAATAGCGGGAAACCTCTGAAAGATGAGAATGGAAAAGTTGTTATTGATCCAGTTACCGGTAAACCTAAAAAAGATCCCAAGACTATGAAACCATTCACGGTTCTTGATGATTTAAATGAGATAGATAAGCTTCCTGAAGGGGCAGAAAAAGAGCGTCGCATTGCCGCACTTAAGAATTATCGTCAAATGATTATGCCACAACCAGACTTTGTTCTTTGCTGCAATAATATTTGTAACTGTATGACTAAGTGGTATGAGAATGTTGCTCGTATGCATAACATTCCTCTTATAATGATTGATGTTCCGTATAACAACACTGTTGAAGTTGAGGGTGCTAATGTTGAATATATTCGGGGGCAATTTGCAGACGCTATTAAAAAACTAGAAGAGATTTCCGGCCGCAAATTTGACGAAGAAAAATTTGAAAAAGCTTGCGCTAATGCGAACAGAACTGCTAAAGCATGGTTGAAGGTTTGTGATTTCTTGCAATACAAACCGGCACCAATGAGTGGATTTGATTTGTTCAACCATATGGCTGATGTTGTTACGGCTCGTGGTAAGGTTCAAGCTGCTGAGGCCTTTGAACTTCTTGCTACTGAATTGGAAGAGAATGTTAAGACAGGGCATAGTACTCTTCCTTTCCAAGAAAAATACCGTATTATGTTCGAAGGAATTCCCTGCTGGCCGAAGTTACCAGCACTATTCAAACCTCTTAAAGAAAATGGCGTAAATGTTACTGCTGTTGTATATGCGCCGGCTTTTGGTTTTGTCTATAACGGTCTTGAAGAAATGGTTCGTGCTTATTGTAAGGCTCCAAATTCTGTATGCATTGAGCAAGGCGTAGATTGGCGTGAAGGTATTTGCCGCGATAATAAAGTGGACGGCGTACTAGTTCATTACAACAGAAGTTGCAAGCCTTGGAGTGGCTACATGGCAGAAATGCAACGTCGCTTCACTAAAGATTTAGGCGTACCTTGTGCTGGGTTCGATGGCGATCAAGCAGATCCTAGAAACTTTAATGCCGCTCAGTATGAAACACGTGTACAAGGTCTTGTTGAAGCTATGGAAGTCAACAAGAAAGCAAAGGAAGGTGACAAATAAGTATGGAAACTATTATTAATGAGTTTAAAGAAATAGCCGCAAATCCTGAAAAGCAACTTGCTATGTATAAAGCACAAGGTAAAAAAGCTATAGGAGTTCTTCCTTACTATGCACCTGAAGAACTCGTTTATGCTGCGGGTATGGTCCCCTTTGGTGTTTGGGGAACTAACAATAAAAATATTAGCCACGCTAAAGAGTATTGTGCAACATTCTACTGTACAATTGCTCAATTGTCACTGGAAATGTTATTAGATGGAACGTTAGATGGTCTTAGTGGCATTATTACACCAACAATATGTGACACCCTTCGCCCAATGAGTCAAAATATTCGTGTAGCTATGGGTGATAAGATGCCGGTAATATTCTTGGCACATCCTCAAAACCGTTCTACAACTTATGGCTTAAAGTTCTGCATGGATCAATATAATAATGTGCGGAAAGAATTGGAGAAAATTGCCGGTAAAGCAATAACTGATGATGATATTACAAAGAGCATTAAGATTTACAATGCCAGCCGTAAAGCTCGTCGCGAGTTTGTAAAACTAGCTTCTGAACACTGTGATGTTATTAAACCCACAGTTCGTTCTGCAGTATTAAAAGCTGCATTCTTTATGTTAAAAGACGAATATACTGCCAAATTAGAAGAGTTGAATCGTGAGTTATCTACGCTGCCCATTTGCCAATGGTCTGGTAAGAAAGTCGTTACTTCCGGTATTATTTGCGACAACCCAGCCTTGTTAGAAGCTTTGGAAGATAATAACATTGCTATTGCTGCAGATGATGTTGCTTACGAAAGTCGTGCTTTCCGCATTGACGTTCCTGAAGATGCGAATCCTATGATGGCACTTGCTAGACAATTTGCTAATATCGACTGCGATGTTCTACTGTATGATCCGGAATCTGCTAAAAACAACAGAGGTGAATTTGTTGCCAAGCTTGTGAAGGATAGTGGAGCCAAGGGTCTTATTCTCTTTATGCAACAATTTTGTGACCCTGAGGAAATGGAGTATCCGTATTTAAAGAAGGCTTTAGATGCAGCTAAGATTCCTCATATTAAAATAGGTATTGATCAACAAATGCGTGATTTCGGACAAGCTAAAACAGCTATCCAAGCATTTGCGGAAAGTTTATAAAATATTTGACAAGTTATCTTAAGTCAAACAGGTTATTTTAAGTGATATTTTGCAATCCGGATTAGGGCAGAACCAGGATAGTGAAAAATAGCTTTAGCCTGTGTTCTCCAAGAGAATCCATTTTAAAAATTAAATACGGTTTGAGGTTTGGGCTTAAAAAAGATTGAAATGTCAGTGTACGCTATATTGCCAAGACCTCATTAAGATGAATGCACTTGTTGCCTTAATCCTGAATTTGTACGTCGATCCGACCAAATGTTATTATCCGGAGAAATTAGAAATTTTTTAATTCTCGTTAAGGAATTATAATTAAAAGTTTAGCTTATTTCTAGAAATAGGATAAACACTAATAGTGGTTTAAAAATAGGAGGCGTTGAGATGGCATTTACAGGGGCAAGTATTTGGCAAGTTTTTCTTGATTTAAGTATCATGACAGCTTTATTGGCTATTGGGCAGTTACTAAGAGCTAAAGTAAAAATATTTCAGACTTTATTGATACCATCAGCTTTAATTGCTGGTTTTTTGGCATTGGCTTTGGGACCTAGAGGCTATGATCTTCTTCCCTTGTCCAAAGCCTTTGGCACATATGCTGCTGTTTTTATTGTCGTTGTGTTTGCGGCTACGCCTATTGGCGACAAGCCTAGTAAAGAAGCCTTATCTGGGCCGGTCATTGGGGGCATGTTCTTTAATCTTACAGGCATTGCTGTTTTGCAATATGCAGTTGGCATGTTCGTTACAGTTTATGGCTTAAGGTATTTTTATCCGGAGCTACCGGAACAATTTGGATTAATGATGGCTACTGGGTTTTATGGTGGACATGGTACGGCCGCGGCCGTAGGTAATGCCTTGGAAGAGTTAGGTGTTGCCAATATGACAGATTTGGCTTATACCTGTGCTACCATAGGTATAGTGGGCGGTATCCTCTTTGGTATGGGTATTATTAACTGGGGTTCACGTAAAGGCTATACTCACTACGTTGAAGATCCTGCCGATTTACCTGTAGAGCTGCGTACCGGTTTAATTCCAACGGAAAAACAAAAATCTGCTGGGAAAGTTACCGTATCTTCTATTTCTGTAGATCCGTTGGCTTTCCACTTGGGTATTGTTTTAATAGCGGCTCTTGGCGGCTATTATATGACTAAATGGTTTAAGGTGTTTTCTGGCAATCTAGGTTATGCAGTAGCGATTCCTGAATTTTGCACAGCGCTACTAGCAGCTTTTGTTTTAAACTGGCTTTTGAATAAAACAGGAGCTTCGGACTATATTGATCGTAATACAATTAGCCGTATTCAAGGCGCATCGACAGATTTATTAATGGTATCAGGTATTGGTTCTTTAAATTTGAAGGTTGTATTTGATTATGCAGTCCCCTTGCTAGTGGTATGTAGTTTGGGTTTCATAATAACATATTGGTGGTTTATTTATGTCGGTGGCAAATCATCTCGTACTGACTGGTTTGAAAGAAACATGATGGTTTGGGGACATGCTACAGGAGTTGCGGCTACAGGCGTGTTGTTGCAAAGGGTAGTTGATCCTGATTTAAAATCTCGCGGCATAGAAGACAGTGGCATTTCAGATTTATTTAATAGACCTTTAATTATAGGGTTGCAGGTTATCCCTCCTATTGTTATGAGTGTCATGCCAGCCATTGGAGGATCAGTTTTGACTTGGAGTATCTTCGGAATAGTAGCTGTTATGTGGATTATTGCTTATAAGTTTAACTGGTGGGTACCTGCGCAAAAATTAATGAAATATAGGTAGATAATGTTTAAATTGGAGGATACATATGACTGTTTATACGATGGGAATTGATGTAGGTTCTACAGCATCTAAGTGTATTATTTTGCAAGATGGTAAAGAGATTATAGGAAAATCATTAATCGATGTGGGCGCAGGTACCAGTGGGCCACAGAGAGCTATTGATGAGGTTTTGCACAATGCAAATAAAACACGAGAGGATATGTCATACATACTTGCCACTGGGTATGGAAGGAATTCATTAATGAATCTGGCTAGTAAGCAAATGAGCGAACTGTCTTGCCATGCTAAGGGAGCAGCATTTTTGTTCCCTAATGTACATACCGTTATTGATATTGGTGGTCAAGATGTTAAAGTCCTTCACATCGAAAACGGTGTTATGGTAAATTTCCAAATGAATGATAAATGTGCCGCTGGTACCGGTCGTTTTCTTGACGTTATGGCTAGAGTTTTAGAGGTAAAAGTTTCAGAGCTTGCTGCTCTTGGTGCTATGAGCAAGAAGCGTGTAGCAATAAGTTCAACATGTACTGTTTTTGCTGAAAGTGAAGTGATTAGTCAGTTGTCTATGGGAACTGATAAATGCGATATTATAGAAGGCATTCATCATTCTATTGCTAACCGTGTAATTGGTCTGGTCCGTCGAGTAGGTGACGTACCGGAAGTCGTGATGACAGGTGGGGTAGCACAGAATTTCGGAGTGGTTAAAGCCTTAGAGGGAGAATTAGGCCATACAATTCTAACAACACCTTTGACACAATATATCGGGGCTCTTGGAGCTGCATTATTTGCCTATCAAGTGAGTATTGAAAAGTAAAAAAACTATTATAGTTATGATTAAGGCGACTCTAAAAGCAATATAAATAAAAACTTTTTCTAAAAGTCGCCTTATTTATGTAGAGAGTACGA
>JAAYAE010000151.1 GCA_012719555.1 Acholeplasmataceae bacterium
ATAGATGCTCTCATTAGTGCTCGCTTCTACTTAGTACACTAACATGAACTCAAAAACAAAAACTACAAAACAACAAAAATAAAAGGCTTAAATTTCTGTTTCAAGAAATTTAAGCCTTTTATTCTATTTAAACGTATTTGCCAATCTGCCAAACTCACTTTGAGATAAAGTCTCTCCTCTGCGTTTACCATCAATTTGAGCTCGTTCCAGCCAAGCCGCGACCTCTTCACTGCTAATGCCCATATTTTTCAAGGCATTGTTTAACATCTTCCTTCGTACGGAAAATGCTGCTTTTACCACGCGGAAAAACAATTTTTCATCCACATCCACCGGTGGTTTTTCTCTTAGCTTACAAACTACCACCGCTGACTCAACATTTGGTGAGGGTATAAAAGCCGTTGCCGGAACTGTAAATGCCAACTTTGGTTCAGTATAATACTGTATAGCAACAGACAGTGCACCGTATTCTTTCCCACCAGGCTTTGCTGTCATACGTTCAGCCACTTCTTTTTGCACCATAATAACCAACCGTTCAATTGGTAGATTTTGCTCTAAAAGGGCAAAAATAATTGGAGTGGTAATATAATATGGTAGATTAGCTACCACCTTAAAAGTTTGGTTGCCAACGGCCTCGGTAATGTCTAATTGCAAAATATCTTTGTTTATAATACTTACATTTTCATAACCATCTAAGGTTTTGTCTAAGATAGGTAATAATCCTCTGTCAATTTCCACAGCAATAACATTAGCACCGGTCTCTGCCAAAGACTGAGTTAAAGTTCCAATACCGGGTCCAACTTCTAAAACAGTTTCGCCAGGGCTTAAATCAGCCGCTGCGGCAATCTTATTTACAATGGTTTCATCCACTAAAAAATTCTGTCCCAGCTTTTTTTTAGTACGCAATTTAAACGAGCGCATAATATGCAAAGTGACATCTCTGTTTGCAATAATAGGTTTTTCCATATTAATCCTCAATCTCTGCCATTGCCAGCTCAAATTCTTCTCTAGTAACACCATAATTATTTAATCTTGTCAAAAATTGTTTGGCATTGCCATAGCCAATACCTAATTTAGCTCCTACTATTGCCCGTCGCTGACCGGCACAAGTATTCCCGCTAAGTCCCTGCAAAAACAAATCCCGACTGGTAAACTCAGTCCGTGGTTCAACCTCGTGAAACCGTACATTGGATAATGCTTTTCTAATAGCCTCAGGACTAGCCTGCTCAATACCCACATCGTTATTGGCTGTAGCGTCAACCTTCGGAACAAAAGCCTGACCGGCTTGAGGGAATATTTCTGTTAGGTACTTTCTTATTCTTTCCCCGGCTCCATCCGGATCCGTGAGAATGATAATACCCCGCTTAATATATGCAGCCTTAATTTTGGCCAGTGTATATGGATTAAGAGCAAACCCACCTGTTTCAATAGTTTCAGCACAGAGTGCTTTCCGTATTGCTACTGTGTCCATTTTTCCTTCCACAACCAGCACTTCTTTTAGCACTAATTACACTCCTTAACCTTATTCAAGTATATACATATTAACCGTTCGTCGGCCCCATTTAATAGCATCGGGATAATGCTCCATGTACAAATCTATACGATTGCCTTCAATAGCTCCGCCTGTATCGCCGGCCATAGCAAAACCATAACCAGGAATATAGACTCTTGTACCATATGGAATTTCACTAGGATCTACGGCTATAATACCCTTATAGGGAACAATACCGATAGAAGTTACACCATCCCCATTACCTTCTGCCAAGGTATATGCTGTTGCCTCAACTTGTTTTACTTGTTTATAGCGAACATATCCTCTAGATGTTTCCAGCATATTAGCGCCTGTGCCAATTGCTACCACTTCCGGTTGCGCTGGTGTAATTACTTCCTCAGCTACTTCTCTGGTAAATTCCCTGTTTCCCACGTTTACAATGCGCATAATAACTTTCGTTTCGCCATTTTTACCGGGAGTTATCACTTCACGTCTGCCACGAGGAAGAGCATCGCTATTTTGCAGCTTTACTTCATAAGGCAGTTCTCTAATTTCAGTGGCCATTTTGGCTCCATTAGCAATAACATTGATTGTCATCCCCGAAGTTGGTTTCTCAGACAAAGCAGGATATACTTTGCAATCTCCATATTCGACACCAATAGCGTCTAAAACTTCTTTTACGGTTCCCCGTCCTATAGAATAATCGGTTGTTCTTCCAGCTTTCCACACCTTTATCGGCATGGCTCTTATTACTTCAACTATCGCACCATCTTCAAGCTTGTCTGCATTAGTTATTACATAACCATCTGCATCACTTAACACTACGCCGGCATCTGCTAAGGCGCCCTTAACGGTAAGTGCTCTGACTTCTATTTTTGTGGTAACACCATCGGCAACTACCACGATGTTTTTGGGTGCAGCTACAAATCCCAAAAAACAAACTGTAATAATAGACATAAGCAAAACAACCAAAATTTTATAGGGCCGGTTAAAACAACTTTCTACTTGCATTTTTTAGCCTCCTTAAAATTCTTGGTTATTTTAACACTTAAAAAAAGTCTCTGTCAAACCGCCTTTAGTACCAGGTTCTAAAAGTGTACATAAAAGCACGCATTTTTGTTTAAAAATGCGTGCTTTTGTAA
>JAAYAE010000152.1 GCA_012719555.1 Acholeplasmataceae bacterium
CTGTCTCCCTCACTTTTCACATATAAATTATTTTACATTGCTATTCTATAACGAAACAACATTACTTTTATGTTAAAACATCATGCAAAACACGCAATGCATTTTTATGAGTAATCTTGTCTATCTCCTCATTTGAGTAGCCGGCTCTTTCTAAGGCGCTAATTAATTTGGGAAAATCTTCGCAGGTTCTTACTCCGCTGGCACCACCAAAGCCATCAAAATCACTGCCTAATGCTATAACATCAATGCCTCCAACATTTTTAATATGTGCAATATGCTGCAAAATCTGTTCCATACTACCTGTGCCATCATGGCCCAAAAATTTGCTGAAAAAGTTTATACCGGTCACACCACCAGCTTCCGCCAATCGCTTGATCATAGGATCTGTTAAATTACGAGAATGCCCTTCAATTGCTCTAGCATCAGAATGGGAAGCAACAAAAGGTTTCTTCGCCAATTTCGCAACGTCCCAAAACCCGCCATCTGATAAATGCGAAACATCTACAATCATACCCATTTTATTCATACGTTCCACTACTTCACGTCCAAATGGTTTCAATTTTTTATCTGTGGTATCTTCCGTTAAAGAGTGTGGATAACACAAGCTATTCTCAAAATTCCAAGAAATAGTCATAAGACGAACACCACGTTTATATAGTTCTTCCAAACGTTCTATTTTCTCACCACACACTCCACCTTCTTCAACGGAAAGCAGTGCGGATATCTTTTTATTAGCTCTGGTCTTTTCAATATCAGCATAGGACAATACATGGGAAATCATATCCTTATTAAGTTCCATTTGAGTATTAAAAAAATCGCAAATACGCAAAGTATATTCCCATGCATCATCGACAGTTTTGTGTTCTGTCATCCTCACGAAAATGGCAAAGTCCTGCAACATAATATCTATCTTTTGCATTCTTGTTAAATCCAAGTTTATATCATTGCTTCGCAGGTTTTTGCCCTGTTTTTCTAGTTCAGTTATTGTATCACAATGCAAATCAACTATAGGCATAATCTCCAACTCCTTTTAAGCAAACATATTAACCAAACATAGACATTATATGAGCTACTATTAGTCCACCACCGGTTCCTATGGCATAGCCCATCAAGGCCATTAAAACGCCTACCGGCACCAATGCCCCTGAATACGATCCTGCTAAAATAGGAGCCGAAGCAGTACCGCCTATATTTGCCAATGAAGCTACACCACAGGTAAACATATCCAGTTTGAAAATTTTTGCAATAGCGATAAGAAGTACAGCATGAATACCTAAAATTACAAAACCTGTAATAATCCAAATCGGTGCATCCTTTAATTCCGCAAAACTTGCTCTGGATGCCAACAAGGCGATAATAGAATAAAGCAGGACATTAGAAATTTCAGCACTGCCTGTAATTCGTGCTAACGGTGTTACTGCTACTACGAGTCCTAAAACGGTAACTATTAAAACAGTCCAAGTCGCCTTGTCCAAAATTCCTATAGACTTTTGAATATCTACGCCAAAATTCTGAGCAATGGCTGAAACTATAAGTCCAAAACCCAACAAAAAAATCATTGATGCAAAAGAAATCGTACCTTTATCGGCTAGCTCATCAGCCTCTAAACGAGCACAAACTTCATCTAAAGCAGACGTATCAGCATGAGTCCATTTATTAAACTTAGGTGCAAAGCTAACTGCCCATAATAAGAACATAACCCAAATAGAATAATCGATTGAATCAACAACTAAGGCATAAGCCATATCTCCGGAATTTATATCCAAGGCTGCCTGAATAGCAATCATGTTACCACTGCCACCTAGCCAGCTGCCACACAAAGCCCCCAAAGCTTTCCACGCACCTACACCTAATGCCGTGTGAAAAAGTGCATAGGCACCAATAAAACCTATGCATATTGTAAGGGAAGCGGCAAAAAAACCTCCAAGCATTCTTGGCCCCAACTTAAGAATTTTTCTAATATCACATCGCAATAACATAACAAAAACCATGGCGTACAATAGATTGTTTTTTAATGCGCCATAAGCTGGTTGAGTTGCCTTCATATCCCAAAGACCGGCAGTACATAAAAGCATAGCTCCCAAATACAACATAACTACAGGTGGTATGTACTCAAAAATTTTCCAATGGGTTTTCTTTTCTAAAAGCACTAAACTTCCAGCAAAAAAAATCAAAAAAGCCACATACGTGAAACCATTGGTAATCATACACTTTCCCTTCTTTCCCCCATTTTCATTTATGCAATAATTATATCACATAGTATTATAGGCCGCATTCTTTTTTGCAAAAAGAGCTGAATCCTTTTGGATTCAGCTCTTAAAATATTAAATGCATAACCTTTTATTTATTTTCAGCAACAGGTTTCATTTCTAGTGGTCTCATTGTAATTTCATTTAATAAAGGTTTTTTACCTGTCGTTTCAAAAACAAAAGCTACCTCAACATTTTTAGCCTTAGAACCATTGGCCAAATAAATGACACGGTCGGCTTTGTCAAACTTTTGCAAAATTGCCAACTTACTGTTAGAAAGAGATCCAAGCTGTTCTTTGACTGTTTTTTTCAATTCCATAAACTTAGAAGCAGGTAAGTTTTTTGCTAGCCCAGGAGTAAAGTTCTTGGCAAGCTCAACATAATCAGATTCTCCGGCAATACAGGCAATTGCTTGTTCTGAAATTTTCTCCTCAGAAGTTAACAAACTACCATTGCTTGCAAAACACATACTAGCAAAATACAATACAAATACAGTTGCCAAAAGCATAATCTTTTTTATCATAAAAACGCCCCCTTATTCTTGTTATGATTACTTACAATAGAGGAATATTTTTCTGCCTATTACAAACTTTTTTCCATTCTTTCCATTGCTTCAATTGTACCTTCTCTGCTGCCAAAAGCAGTAAGACGCAAATAGCCTTCTCCCATGTCACCAAAGCCCGCTCCGGGCGTACCAACAATAGCCAGTTTCTCCAACAAATAATCAAAGAATTCCCATGAACCCATACCATTAGGACATTGCATCCAAATATAAGGAGAATATATACCACCAAAATATTTGATACCGATTTTATCTAATGTAGCCATCATTATGCGAGCATTTTCACGATAAAATTCCAAAATCTCTCCGCACTCTTTGACGCCTTGCTCAGAGAAAGCTGCTTCTGCCCCACGTTGTATAATATATGGTACACCATTAAACTTTGTGGTTTGGCGTCTTAGCCACATTTTATTTAGCTCCATCATTGTCCCATTACCTGCTTTGCGTTTCAACTGGTGTGGCACAACTGTATAACCACAACGAGTACCCGTAAAGCCTGCCGTCTTTGACAAAGAACATAATTCAATAGCACATTTTTTAGCATCCTCAACAACATAAATGCTACGTGGAATATCTGAATTAGTAACAAAGGCCTCATAGGCAGCATCATACAAAATAACTGCATCATTCTTTAGTGCGTAAGCAACCCACTCTTCTAACTGTGGTTTAGTATAGGCAGCACCTGTTGGATTATTGGGTGAACATAAATAAATCACATCAGCTTTTATTGTATAATCAGGCATAGGTAGGAAATTGTTTTCCGGTGATCCCTTAACATAAACTATTTTACGTCCACGCATAATATTGGTATCTACATAAACGGGATACACCGGATCCGGGACCAAAATAATATTGTCATCACTAAAAATATCTGTAATATTACCACAATCACTTTTTGCACCATCACTAATGAAAATTTCGCTAGTTTCTAACGTAACGCCATGGTTAGCATAATACTTTACTAACGCCGTATGTACAAAATCATATCCTTGTTCCGGACCATAGCCGCGAAAAGTTTCCTTGACTCCCATTTCTTGCACTGCTTTTTCCATGGCAGCCACTACTACCGGAGCCAAAGGTAACGTAACATCGCCAATACCCATGCGAATTACTTTCTTATCAGGATTTTCTTTCACATAGGTTGAAACTTTCGCTGCTATTTGTGAGAACAAATAGCTTTCTTTTAAATTACAATAGTTTTCATTCATTATTGCCATAATTGGTAGGCCCCCTCAAAAAATGTTTAGATTATTTATGCATAATTTCGCTTGGTATTTCAATTTCTCCCTCAAAAACCAGTGTAGCCGGTCCCTTTAAGAGAATATGATCATCGGATTTGCACTTTACTTGCAACTTTCCACCTTTAACCAAGACATTTAAATACTGATCTTTTTTCCCTGCGTGACCTAAGGCAATTGTAGTATACGCTCCAGCACAAGCTCCTGTTCCGCATGCCCAGGTTTCTCCGCTGCCACGTTCCCAAACACGAAATTTTACGGTATTTTCATCAATTACTTGTACAAATTCTACGTTAGTCCGTTCAGGAAACAAAGGATGATTTTCTATCTTAGGTCCGATGTCTTCAAGTTTAACGGCCTCCACATCATCCACAAAAATAACAAAATGAGGGTTACCCATGGAAACAGCAGTACCGTTATATACAACATCATGATTGGCATCAATAGCTAACCCCTGATCCATAAAAACATAATGGTCACTAATCATAGGAATTTCCTTGGTCCTAACTATTGCTTCTCCCATATCAACAATAGCATCGGTAACTTTTCCATCTACAACAATGGTATCAATTGTTTTAATACCACTTAAAGTTTCTAGCGTAATAGTTGTTTTATCAGTTAGTCCTTTGTCATAAACATATTTAGCGATACAGCGAGTGCCATTACCGCACATTTTACCTTCTGAAGCATCCGCATTAAACATACGCATTCTGAAATCTGCAACTTCTGACGGACAAATGCAAATCAATCCATCGGCCCCAATGCCAAAACGTCTATGACTCACGTATTCAGAAATAGCATTAGGATTTGGTAATTCTTTCTCCATGCAATTAACATATACATAGTCATTACCACAGCCATGCATTTTTGTAAATTTCATTTTCATCTTTGCACCTCCCCATCTTTATTCTTTGTATATTGTAGATTTTATTATACCTAATTTTGCACCAAAAAGAAAGTCATTCCATATATTTGCCCCCATTCTACC
>JAAYAE010000153.1 GCA_012719555.1 Acholeplasmataceae bacterium
CGTTGCCGGTTTGGTCTGGTTTATAAGGAATCCCTACGCCTCCGGAAAGATTAATAAATTCAATAGAAGCTCCTGTTTCTTTTTTCAATTCTACTGCTACTTCAAAAAGCTGCCTTGCTAGTTCAGGATAATATTCATTAGTTACGGTATTGCTAGCTAAAAAAGCATGCATACCAAAATGTTTTACACCCTTGCCCAAAAGTATTTTATATGCCTCGGTCATTTGTGCACGAGTCATGCCATATTTTGCATCACCGGGATTATCCATAATATTATTAGCAATAGCAAAATTTCCTCCAGGATTAAACCTGCAGCTAACAGTAGTAGGAATATCAGCAACCTTTTCTAAAAAGGCTATGTGTGTAATATCATCTAGATTAATAGTAACGTTTAATTTACGTGCCAATTGATAATCTTCAGCTGGTGTTACATTGGAGGAAAACATAATTTCATTTTCTTTGAAGCCACAAGCATCAGACATTAACAATTCTGTATACGAGGAACAGTCTGCACCGCAACCTTCTTCTCTTAATATTTGTAAAATTTTAGGTGTAGGCGTTGCTTTTACAGCAAAAAATTCCTTGAACCCCTTATTCCAAGAAAACGCCTGCATAACTTTACGCGCAGTTTCACGAATGCCCTTTTCATCATATAGATAAAAGGGGGTAGCATAATTTTCAGCAATTTTTTCTAATTCTTCTTTACTAACAAATGGTTTTTTCATCTTTCTTCGACTCCCCTCAATAGAATACACAAATAAAAATGTAGTATAAATATAACTTGCACAGAGACATTTGTCAAGATAATGTCTCTGTGAAAACTCTTTTATAAAAAGGTCTTTCCTATGAAATATAACATTGGTTGATGTAATAAATAAATTATTAAAGTATGCCTGCCCAATAATTCCAATGCATTATAACAACTACTCTGTCTTTTAAAATCAATTGACTTTAATACAATTTGAAATTTCTCCCTACGTTGGACCCAACTCCAACCAAAAGCTCCTAACCCAAAAATGAAAATCCACGGAAAAATTGGCACGTAATCAGCTGAATGATAACTAGTTCCCGGAATTCCCAAAATAAAAAACAAGAGATTATCAGGAGGAATTATTTTTAGCTCGGCAAAATAAACACCATAAAATCCCCAATAACCATTATGCCACCCTTCCGTCAGCAAAAATCCTAAAAGGCAAAAAAAGGCAATTATTGAGCTTGTAACATACTTCATTAATGCACTAGTCAAAAACATGGCAACACCTAAAAAACTTAGAATACCAAAAATAATTAACTCTTGTGGTACAAAAAAATAAGTACAAAAAGTTAAGATGCCTCCGCAAAAACATAAAAACCCACCACGTAGTTGAGGATGCTTAGCATAATTTAGTACTGTTCCTGAAATAAAAATAAAACTAAAGACTATCCATTGTTGCCAAATATATGCCGCTGTACCCATAAACCACTCCAAGGGCATAGCGAAAATATTGTCATAATCATAGAACCAATGATAAGCTATCATATTTATTAGTGCAAATCCGCGATAAGCGTCGATAAATCTCAAGCGTTTCATAGTCGCTCCTCAAATATAATCAAGTATTTCCACAACGTTATTCAAAATTATATCCGGCCTAATATTAGTTCTTTCCACATCATCCATTGTAGCTTCTCCAGTTAAAACTAAAACTGACAAAATATTGTTATTCAAGCCAAAGGCAATATCTGTATAAAGACGATCTCCTACCATGGCAATTTCATCTTTTTCGTAATTAGCCTTTTCGCGCACTAAATCTATAATATAATGGTTAGGTTTCCCCATAATATTGACCGGTTCCTTACCGGTAGCACTTTTTATCAACGCTAGCATAGCCCCACAATCAGGGATGAATTCTCCATTTTCAATTGGACAACGAACATCACTGTGTGTAGCAATAAAAGGTACTCCTTTATCAATAAGCCGGCAAGAGTGTGCCAACGTCTTATATTCTAAGGACATATCAAATCCTACAATTACAAAATCAGGAGTTGTTTGTTCATCTTCAATAATGGTGAATCCAGCATTTCTTATGGTTTCTTTTAACTCTTCCGTCCCTAAAATATACAGTTTAGCCTGAGGCCTTATTTTTTGTAAATAATAATTCAACGCATCGGAGGAAATAACTACATCTCTTGGTTCGGCACTTATACCCATGCGGATAAGTTTTTTAGCATAATGAATATGGCCCTTTGAGGAATTATTTGTTACAAAATAGTAATCCTTACCAGCGTCTCTTAACTTTTTAAAAAAATCTGCTACTCCCGGCAAAAGCGCATTGCCCAAATAAATTGTTCCATCCATATCAAACAAAAAACACTTTATATCTTTTAGTCGTTCCTTTTCCATTGTTTCCTCCGATTTAATTAGCCTAATAATACCCGATCATTATCCAATGCCGCACCTGCGGCTTTTTCAAACAATGCCAGAAGATCAGGGATAGTAAGTCTATCTTTTTCCATTCCCTCTACATCAACTACAATATGGCCTGCGTTCATCATAATAAGGCGATTACCAAACCGCAACGCATCCCGCATATTGTGTGTAATCATAAGTGTGGTTAGGTGATGCCTGCTAATAATACTACGCGTTAATTTCAACACTTTGTCAGCTGTTTTAGGGTCTAATGCTGCTGTATGCTCATCTAAAAGCAAAAGCTTTGGTTGCTGCATCGTGGCCATCAGCAAAGTCAAAGCTTGTCGCTGTCCTCCTGACAACAATCCAACCCTAGCAGTCAAACGATCTTCTAATCCTAAATCTAATTCTCGCAGCATTTCTCTAAAGGCCTGTCTTTCTTCTTCTTTAATAGCCCAGGAAAAGCCCGGGGTTTTACCTCTTCGTGCCGCTATAGCTAAATTTTCTTCAATCATCATCCCCGCTGCTGTACCCAGCATTGGATCTTGAAAAACGCGACCAATATATTTTGCCCTCTTATGCTCAGGCATTTTGCTAATATCAGTTGCATCAATTATAATTTTACCACTGTCAATAGGAAAAACACCGGCAATAGAATTTAATATTGTTGACTTTCCTGCTCCATTGCTACCAATAACGGTAACGAAATCACCCGGCACCATGTGTAAACTTATGTTATCTAAAGCCTTTTTTTCATTAACGCTACCGGGGAAAAATGTCTTGGAAACATTTTCTATTCTTAGCATTATTCCGCCACCTTTCTTGCCTTTATTTTGCCCTTGAACATAGGCATAGCAAGAGCCAGTGCAACTAATACTGCTGTAAATAACTTCAAATCGTTAGGAGGCATTCCCATTTGCAGAACTACCGCAATAACAATGCGATATGTAACAGAACCCAAAACTACAGAAATAAGACTATTTTTAAAACTGCGGGTACCAAATAATACCTCTCCAATAATCACAGAGGCTAGACCAATAACTATGGTACCTACGCCCATACCTACGTCAGCAAAACCATTACTTTGAGCAATAAAAGCTCCTGAAATTGCCACCAAGGCATTGCTTAAAAGCAAACCCAAAACTATTGTGAAGTTAGTATTTACGCCCTGAGCTCTGATCATTTGCGGATTAAAACCTGTAGCACGAATCGCCGCGCCAATTTCTGTGCCAAAAAACCAATAAATAAGTAAACTGAAGAAAAGCGTACTTATGATACCAACTACAAGTACGGACATTGTATTAGTCAGACCCATATTCTTGACAAAGGTAAAAGCTGTATCCACCCTAAGAAGAGATAAGTTCGCTTTACCCATTACTCTTAGGTTGACAGAATATAATGCTATCATAGTCAAAATACCTGCTAATAATGCCGGTATTTTAAGTTTAGTATGCAGTAACCCTGTAACAATACCTGCTAAGGCTCCCGCAATTCCGGCAACAAATATGGCAACAACGGGATTAAACCCTTTTATTAACATTTCTGCCGCTACTGCGGCCCCCAAGGGAAAAGTTCCTTCTACAGTCAAATCTGCAATATCTAATACCCTATAAGTTAGATAAACTCCAAGGGCCATCAAGGACCATAATAAGCCCTGTGAAACCGTTGGTAATAATAAATCTATCATTTATTCGCACCCTTTACTTGTTGCGTAATTTCGGCAGGAATAGTAATGCCGAGTTTTTTAACTTGTTCTGTATTAATTATAACCTCAAATTCTTTTTGTGCTTGAATAGGCATATTCTCAGGTTTGGATTTTCCGCTTAGAATATCAGCAGCCATAAGCCCTGTCTGGAAGCCCAATTTGTAATAATCAACACCAAGAGTTGCTACCCCACCCGCTTTTGTCATACCACCTTCACCGCAAAACACCGGTATTTTGGCTTCATTTGTAACGGCAGTTAACGTAGGCATAGCCGACGCTAATATGTTATCTGTAGGGACATATATAGCTTCGCAGCTGCCAACCAAACTTTGGGCAGCTTGTTGAATATCATTGACATTAGAAACCGTGGCCTCCACGGTTTTTAGCCCTTTAGCTTCCGCATACTTTTTAGCAATAGTAATTTGTAGCTGAGAATTTACTTCGCTGGAAGTATAAATAAATCCAATGGTTTTAGTATTTGGTACTATCTTCAACAACAAGTCAATCTGTTCTTTAACAGGATTCATATCTGTAGTACCCGTAACATTAGTTTCTGGTTTATCATTGCTTTTTACTAATTTAGCTTCCGCATAATCTGTTATTGCTGTTCCTACAATAGGGATATCTTTTGTGGCATTAGCTACAGTTTGCGCAGCAGGTGTTGCAATGGCACAAATTAAATCCACTTTATTATTAACGAAACGTTGAGCGATAGTTTGTAAATTGGACTGATCGGCTTGTGCATTTTGCCGATCAAATTTAATATTTGTGTTTTCTTTATAACCTCTAGAGGCTAACCCATCTATAAAGCCTTTATTGGCCGCATCTAAAGCAGCATGTTCAACTAATTGCACAATTCCTACATGAAAAACTTTTTTGGCATCTGACTTCTCTGTTTTTTCATCATTACCACAACCGCTTACTATACCTAAACTCAGTGTTAATAGCAAAAATGCACATAATTTTCGTAATTTCACAAAATCACCCTTTCTCCCTAGGTTACATCCGTAAAAAAATTCACTAAATATATATGTTAACTTAACAATAATTTCCTGTTTAATATTCATTTAATAATTTCCGCATTTTGAAGTACCTCTTGAGGAATATTAATACCTAATTTTTGCGCTGTGGTTGCATTTACTGTAGTTTTCATTTCTTGCAAAGATTCAATGGCCATGTTTTCAGGTTTACTTTCACCTTTGAGAATTCGCGCAGCCATAGTACCTGTTTGTAATCCCAATTTATAGTAGTCAATACCGACTGTAGCTAGGGCTCCATTTTTTACTACTTCTGCTTCGCCACAAATAACAGGTATTTTTGCTTCATTTGTGATACTTGCTAAAACCGGCATTGCTGATGCCACTACATTATCCGTGGGTACATAAATAGCTTCCACTTTAGCAGCAACCAAGCTGTTTCCTGCTTGTTGAATGTCATTAACAGTAGTAACGGTCGCTTCTTTCACGGCAATTCCCTTAGCCTCTGCTAATTTTTTTAAAATTCTAACCTGTAATTGAGAATTTACTTCGCTGGAATTATAAATAACTCCTATTGTTTTCGTTTTAGGAACAATTTTAAGTAATAATTCCAATTGCTTATCAATAGGATTCATGTCCGTAGTACCCGTAACATTTGTTCCCGGTTTATCATTGCTTTTTACTAATTTCGCTTCCGTGTAATCTGTAATAGCTGTACCAACAATAGGAATATTTTTTGTAGCATTAGCGGCACTTTGCGCTGCAGGGGTAGCTATTGCACAAATTAAATCGACCTTATTATTAACAAAGCGATTAACAATATTTTGTAGATTAGATTGATCTGCCTGGGCATTTTGTTGATCATATTCAACATTAACTCCTGCCTTAAATCCATTATCTTCCATGCCTTTAATAAAACCCTTATTAGCAGCATCCAATGCTGCGTGCTCAACTAATTGCACTACGCCAACCTTAACTTTTTTGTCACCACTAGTCTTTTTACTCTCGCTTCCGGCACAACCTGAAACCAAGAAAGTTGCCAGCATTAAACCCATTCCTACCATAAAACCCTTTTTAGATATAATTACCATCTTTCCCATCCTTCCATCCTACATTTTCTTTATTAAATAACAACTACATACGTATATTCTACACTAAAGAATCACATCCTGCAAAAAAAAAGCTCCTACCACAAGGGCAAGAGCTTCTAGTTTATTAGCCTACTATAATATCATATTGTTTTTTTATATCCTTCAACGCTGCATAGTCACCAGCAGCCTTTTCATATTCTCCATATTTTAAATGATAAGAAATCACAGTAATAGCCGCAAGCAAAGGTCCCAAGCTCAAATTAGCTGTTACTCCTTTTAACGCGTGTGCGCAATTAAAAGCTTCAGCATACTTC
>JAAYAE010000154.1 GCA_012719555.1 Acholeplasmataceae bacterium
CATCTATCGTTTATAAATTATTACGCATAAATAAAAGGGGTTGTTGCTCATGACAAAAAAAATCTTATTAGCATTATTTTCATGTCTGTTTGTATTCAATGCCATTTGTACTGCTGCTACACCAAAACCAAATAAAGAAGTTTTCTTGTTCTATAAGGTTTCTGATTCAGTCATACAATGTCAAAATGCCGATGAAGATATGTTATCAGGTGCTAAAGAGTTGGAAAAAGAACTTGTTAATCATTATGGTAAAAGATTTATAGTGCAGGGAATCGAAAGAATACCTCAAGGCATTTTGTTATCTGTACCAGAATATTTTAGCAAAGTTAAAGCTAACCAATCACCATTCATCATTATTATAGATTTAGAAGGTCAAGGTCAGTCCACGACACTCTATCAAAATGCCTTTGGTGCCCAAAAAGTTGGGATAGCTCCCTCTACGAATGTTCATTTGATAGAAGTAGTCCCATACGCTGACGATAATAATTTTTATAAATATGATTATGGCATTAAATCTTACAGCTCTGGAACAATTGCAATGGGAAGGAATATTTTTGCTGCGCAAACCGATCCACGGAAAAACGCCAAAAATTCAATAAGAGGATGTTTCCGCGACGCTTGTGAATTCAACGAATCTATTAATAAATATGCCAATCCAGCAGCTTACGAACAAGAATATAATAGATTTACAGGGAACTTTAAACCGCTTACTTGTGCCTTAGAAAAATTTAATGACGATGCAAATATTCAAATAGAGAAATTTAAGTCATGGTGTAATGCTGATGAATCACGGAAAGCTTTTCTAGCTCCTCTAAACATATTTGTTAATAATAATTTTAAAATCAACTATATTAACAATCTTATTAAAATGGGTGCATATAAAGAATAATTTTATTAACTTAAATAACTGCTTAAGAGGTGAAAATATATGCGTTCTTAACTCGATGCACTCGAGAGAACGCAATGTTAAAACTTTTATGCATGAAATTAAGCATATTAATGATTTTGGGGATATTAATGTTGATTTGCTGGAGAAGCTCCGGCATAAATAAAGCCCGGCATCTCGCCGGGCGAATAAAGTTATTATTTTACAACCTCTATAATTTGGCTCTTGTCTTTATCGATTTGCTTTAATGCTTTTTCCAGCCCATCTTTTACCGCATTACTAGAAGAACCAAATCCTGCATAAAAGGAACTAGAAGAGCCTGTTGTAACATAGCGTTTCACAAAAACATAATTTTGTTGAGCAGCATCCCATACTCTAAAATCGGTTGTAACATTTGTTTTTTGACCGGCGCTAAAAAATCCTACAGATACCGTAGGAACGGTATTTGTCACTCGAAAATACAAGATATAATCGGCTTTAAGATCTTTACTAAGCTTAGCAAAATCATCCTTTGTAATTATCATGTTTCTTGCTTGTATGCCCGTAACCATTTGATCAGAGCTCATAGCCGTGCCCTTTTCCTCGCGATAAATTTGCACGATTGCATCTGAATCAGAAATTGGAACTAAAATATGAGACTTGCCATTATTTAAAACCTGCTTCTGAGTAAAAGTTAATTTTTTCTTTTCTTCACTAGAAGGGAAAAACAATCCTTTTATTGTTTCGTCAATTTCAGAATAAATTTTTTCTGGTTCTGCAAACATGCCCGATCCTGTATCAACAATCGTATTGATTTGTGCTGCTTCAACGCTAACCGAAAACAAACTAGCTACCAAACAAATCCCTAAACATTTCCCCAAAATGCTTTTTTTCATAAATACCTTCCTTTCGAAAACAAAGTAAATACCTCCTAAGTATACCACATTTTAGAAATTACTAGCACAAAAATGACCGCCCCCGGCTGGAACCCGGAAACGATTAAAATATGTCAAATATAAATAAGCGCTTTTAAGAGGAGAAACTAATGTATAATGTAGTGCTAGATTAGTATATTTTATATGGAGGCGATTTAAAATGGTTACTGAAAAACTGGCAACACAACATGAGATGTCAATGTTTGAAGGCAGCATTTTTACTTACATTGGATTTATGGTTTTATTTTGGCTAGGAGGCGTTCTTACTCTAGGGTTAGCTATTCCATGGATCGAGGCTGCTTTTTGCAGTTGGGTCGCAAATAACACGGTTATTGAGGGAAAAAGACTTGATTTTGACGGGACAGGCTCCCAACTTTTTGGTAATTACATAAAATGGCTGCTCCTTACAATAATAACTTTGGGTATTTATTCATTCTGGTTGTTTAATAAAATGATGCAATGGAGAATTAAGCATACTTTTTTCAAGTCAAACTTTTAGCATGTATATCAACCATATTACGTTTGCCCATATTCGTTGTGTCTTAACAATAAAAAATGACCGCCCAGCGTTGGCGCGCTGAACGGTCTGTGCAACGTCCCTACCACGTAGCAAGGCCGATTACGCTATTATTATAACATACGCGTATCAGCTCTGCTACTGCATTCTTAAAAACAGTAAGGAGCTGATTTTTTATGGTAAAAGTAAGAAAAGACGGGCGGATACAAAAGAAGGTTCGTGTCGTAAACCCCATTACTGGGGAGAAAAAAGTCATTTATGGCTATGGCTATACTGAGATTGATGCCATTACTGACAGAGACAATAAGGCCAATGACTATATGAACAACCTGATTTACACCCCTGTAACCTTCAAAGAGTGGACAGAAGATTGGTTGCACACGAAACTTGCTAACGGCGAGATTGCTGAAACAACGGAAGAATCTTACCGGAGCAATATCTGCAACCATATTCTTCCAAACCTTCCTTCGGGACTAAAGTTGTCAGAATTCGCTGTTTATCATGTTAAAAACATTCTTAACAACGTGAAAACTTCCAGAACTAAACAATACACCTACACGGTATTAAATAATGTTCTTCAAGACGCAGTCTTCGAAATGCGCTTAGGAAATAACCCTTGTGCTCTCGTCAGAAAGCCCAGGCACGAGTCTGTTTCTGCAGAGGTTATAGAACCCAAAAACTTTAAGGAATTGATGGAAGAACTAAGAGGATCGCAAATGTATTACCTTATGAATTTTGCGTTCGATACCGGTGCCCGGCGTGGTGAAATCTGTGGAGCAAAATGGAATGAATTTTCCAAGACAAAAGCTCAAATAGCCATTGATGGTCAAATTAAAAAGACTAGAGATAAAGGAGAGTATTACGGCAAAACAAAATCTAAATACGGTGTACGTATCCTCCCATTGACCCAAGATGGCGTCAATAATATAGAGACATGGCGAAAGTTGCTCCACAAAAAACTATTTGAAGCTGGGCTGCCGTGGGACGACAACGGGTATGTATTTCGCAGCGAGAAAAATCTTACAGATCACATGCCTTTAACAACTGTCACAAATACTTTTGCAAGACTACGAAAAACTACCGGCATGGATAAGAAGGTCAGGTTTCATTCTTTCAGACATACGCAAGGCACACTCCTTGCAGAAGATGATATCAGTCCCAAAAAAATTCAAGCAAGACTCGGCCATTCGAGTGCAGCCTTTACCATGGAGACATATGTTCATAACTCCGCGGCAATGCAAGACGGCATTGTGGAATCTCTAGCAAAAAAACAAAAACCCTACCGAAAAAAATAGGCAGGGTGTCAAAATGGGTGTCAAAATTAAAAATATTTTATTTAGGACGTTTATTCAAAAGTTCAAAGAACCGCATGATTACTTGGCGGAGAGGGTGGGATTCGAACCCACGGTACATTGCTGTACATTTGATTTCGAGTCAAACACCTTCGACCACTCGGACACCTCTCCATACATAGATACATTATAACATATTACCTTTTTTCTTGCATAAAATCTTTTACTATTTTTCCGCACTCTTGGGACATAATTCCTGCCGTTACAGTAACCTGGTGGTTTAGTGCCGGATTATTGACCACATTAAACAAAGATTCACAAGCGCCGGCTCTGCTATCAGGAGCACCATATACCAACCGTTCAATTCTACTCATAATAATCGCTCCGGCACACATAGGACATGGTTCTATGGTTACATAAAGAGTAGCTCCTGTAAGGCGCCAGCGCTTTAGTTTTTTGCAAGCTGCCTGTATCACAACTACTTCAGCGTGAGCCGTTGCATCCTGCCAAGTTTCGCGCATATTGTGTCCTTTAGCGATAATTTCATTATTTATAACTAATACCGCACCAATAGGTATCTCACCAATTGCACCGGCTTTTGCGGCCTCTTCTAATGCTATCTGCATAAAATTTTTATCGTCCATATATACTCCTTTTAATTACCTTAATATGAATAAACATCTCTATAGTAAAACGCTGTCATTGAAATATTATTTACTAATATAC
>JAAYAE010000155.1 GCA_012719555.1 Acholeplasmataceae bacterium
ATTCAGAGGATGCGAAATGGATTGGTAGATGCGAATACGGTATCAGTTTCTACAAATAGTGGTTATGGCTTATATGCTTCTAACGGAGGGAAAATCATCATCAACAATTTGAAGATGAACGGCAATGATTCAGACGAAGTTATCTATGCAGAAAAGGGCGGTAATATTTCTATAGGTAGCCGAAATGGAGTAATTATTCCTTATGTGGCAAGAATCGTAAAAGGTGATGCTGTTGCTAATACCGGTGGCTCTATAGATTTTGCTCTTGGCGGTGACAATGGAGCCAGCTGGCAGGGAAACGCAAGTGGAACAGTCAATGTGTCCTTAACTAATGGCACTTCAGTTTGGACGGGCAATGCTGTGGGAGACGGCAATATTAAAATTACGGGAGGCACTTGGAAAGGAAGCGCAAGTGGTGCCTATAAAATTTCTTTGGCTGGAAACAGCTCTGTGTGGAGAGGTACAATAACCGATGAAATTAATACTTTGGTATTAAGCTCTAGTGCTAGTTGGATAAATAATAATTATTCAACCGCTACAGAAATTGATAATTTTGTAGGAGCAAATAAGGCTGGAGATAAAGGGGCTATCTATCAGGATGGTACAAAAGGAATTACTATGGACAAGTATAGTGGAAATTCCTTAATAATATTTACTAGGGATAAAAACGCACCCCTTGACGTTCAAGGCGGGGATGTAGTTATTAAGTCAGCGCAAAAAACAGATAATATTAATGCAGGTATTGTTTTAAGGACTGACAACGATGGTATTAATACTAGTGATCAAGTTGCTGTGAAAAAGGTACTGGATAATTTGTCGAATAAACTTGTTTATTCTGGTTATACACAGGGTGAGCGCAATCTTGATGGTAGGGTGGAAATTGCTGAAGGCCTAACTTCTACAGCCGCATATTGCAAATATAGTGCCATAAATTTCGATGACAAAACAGGTCGTGGTACTTCTGATATTAAGGTAACATCACCGTATTTGACGGCAATCACAGGCAGTATTGATTCGGATAGCGAATACAAAAAAGATGGCGTAACAACTGAAAATGGTATTTATAATTTCAATAAGGATGTTGTAATTGCAACAAATTATGATGTCAATAGTGGTTATTCGCCGGAAATAACTACACCTTTAGGTAATGGTTCGTATAGTGTTGTTACGCTAACTAGTGGCAGTATTAATAACGAGGGTAATGCTGATGTGACAATAAATATGAATGGAAATGATCTGCATATTGATAATAAAACAACAGTTGGTAGAAAATCTAACGGACAGTATTATGTCAATAGAAGTGCTGGTATTTTTGCCGAGAAGGAAGGCACTATTACAATTAATAATCCGGGAGCCATGAACATTGAAAATAATGCTGACTATTATTATGCTGCCGGTCTTTATACAAGCAAAGGCAATATTATAATAAATAATGATGCTGATATTGCTCACGCAGTGAAAATCAGGGGGAATACAAACTTTCAGATAAACTGGACCGGAATAAAGACTTTTGGCGGATCAGTAAAGGTTAAGGGGTTGGTGGATATTTACAGTGATGGTGCATGGTCACTGGGTGCCGCTGGTGGTGAAATTTCGCTAGGAGGAGGAAAAATAATTTCTGATAAGTATGTTGCAATTGATGCATATAGTGGCGGTTTAGTTAGCGTTAATACTAGCGGTGCTGGGGATGAATTAGTAGCAGGGAACAACGATGTAACCGTAAAAGGAAATATATTGACACAGGGGGCTTGGGTTGGCGCAGGCAATGGCGGTACTATTAATCTAGGACTTACTACAAATAACTCGCAATTTATAGGGTTAGCTAACCGTGCTGTTTCAAGTACGGGGGCTAAGATTGGCACATTTAACCTATTCTTGCAAAATGGTGCTACTTGGACTAACCAAGATGGCTGGCAAAGTGCAGATGATGGTGCTGTTTCGCAAACATCAACTACCAGTAGTAATGTAGATATCTTCAAAGGCGGTACTAGCGAGGATAAGTGCGGGGTCATTATACAAAAAAATATTAATAACATAGTTTTAGAAAAATATAGCGGATATACACATGTTATGTTTAATCATGATAGTACTGACCCAAAAGTCTTTAGTGGGGGCAATATTATTATTAATTCAGCGAATAAAACAGACGGAAATAAGGCGTCTATTACTTTATTAACCGATAGTAGTGGTATTGATACAAAAGACGCTAACAAGGTTATTGATGTTCTAGGTGAGTTAGCTAAAAAACTGACTTATACAAGTTATGGGGTAGAAGAGGTTAAGGAAGAAAGTGTGAAACAAACAAATGACCTGCTTGAGAAAAAAGTCGTGGAAAACAACCTTGATGGTAAAGTTGGTATTGCCGAGGGCTTGACGTCAACCTCAGCCATTATAAGACTTGGTGATATTGCGTTTAATGCTGATAATGGCGGCGCAGGAGCTTTAAAGGATGGTTCTGTTATTAGTATTACCCCAACGCCCTCAGACCCAAGTATAATTTACGGATCATCGGAAACAGCGATGATGCGTGGAGCTAAAGCTGCTATGACATCTTCTATTTTGGCATGTAGAGCCGAAAATGATGATTTTGGACAACGAGTAGGAGATTTGCGAAAAATAGCCGATGAAGACGGCATCTGGTGTCGTATTTATGGGGGCAAGAATAAGTATGCTAAAGATGGTGCGGACTACAGTAATAGTTTTAAAACAATGCAGGTTGGGATTGACAGAGCTGTTGGAGATAAGGGGTGGCATGCTGGCGGCGGATTTAGTTACATGGATGGGGATAGCGAATATAATGGTGGCGGTAAAGGTGATAATAAATCTTATGGGTTGGCCATCTATGGTTCTTGGTTAGGAAGTGGGGGGCAATATTTAGATTTAGTTCTTAAAGAAAATAAGTTAAACAACAACTACACTGTTTACAATGATATGGGGCATAAACTAACTGGTGATTACGATGCATGGGGGACTTCGTTAAGCGCAGAATATGGCAGAAAGTTTAGTAGTGTTAATGGCGTTTATGTAGAACCACAAGCACAAATAACTTATTCGCGCTTAAGCTCAGGAGAATATAATGCACATAGTGATTTTGGTGGCGGTAAAGACATGCACGTGGAACAAGAAGCTATGAATAGCCTTGTAGGACGCTTGGGAGTTGGTCTTGGTAAAGATGTAGGTAAAACAAGTTTCTATGCTAAAGTATCACTTGCACATGAATTCTGCGGGAATATTAAGACAACCTTTTCTGCAATTAATGAACCAACAAGCAGTGTATCACAAGATTTTGGCGATACATGGGTAGAATTTAATATTGGCGGCAGCAGAATGATTAGCAAAAACACTTATTTGTATGCTGACTTTACTAAATCTGCAGGTGCTGATTTAAGCGTTGATTGGAAAACAAATGTCGGAGTTAGATGGGTATTTTAAATAATTACTAACAATTGATTCATGAAAAAAATTGACTTTTCTGCTAAATAATGATACGATTCAAATAACTTAATAGTATA
>JAAYAE010000156.1 GCA_012719555.1 Acholeplasmataceae bacterium
ATCTGAATTATATTCCTTTAAATAATTCCTTTCATCCCATTTTTCACCGCCATTAACTTCTTTTAAAAAAAATATTAATTTAAGTTTTTTCTCATTGTTTCCTTCAGGATTTTCTCCCCAAATTGCTTCATTAGCAATTCCATCTGGAATGAAATGCTTTTCTAGGTCACGGGGCATTCCTTTTTTCCACTTATCAAACAGTTTATCTTCTCCTTCACTAATCATCCACACAAACATCAACCCCTTCTTCTTATAAAGCAGCTACCTTGTTCACATTTTATTCATATTTTCATTTTTGGTCAATATATTTTCATATGTTTTTACTTCCCATTGGGCAAAAAAATAACCTGTAGAATTTATTTCCAGGTTAAATAATTTACACGTCTATTCTTTTCTCCGCTATATCATAATATAATTTAGTCTTCTCAAATCCAATGTACTGCCGGTTATGTTTCTTAGCTGCCACGCACGTTGTTCCGCTGCCCGCAAATGGATCCAGGATAACCGCGTTCCCTGGAACAATTTGCACTAGTTCTTCCATGAGCGGCGTAGGCTTACTCCTAGCCACAACCACGATAGTCTTACACTGAAATATTCGGTTACCCCAAAACATATAAGAACAGATAAAAACCTAACAACCTGCAGTTTTGTTAACCTCATTTTCACTTCCTTTTAAGTTTGATTTTGTTTAATTATAAACCACCCCAATGGCGAAAGATCACTTTAACTGTTGGAAAACTAAAACAAGCCTGATAACCAAGATGCTCAGCACATCCTAAACTCTCCGGCTATATGACAGTAGGGACAGACCCTACTGTCATATATTTAAAGTCCCATGCGACAAAAAGAACCGTCCCTTTTGTCTCACTATCTCTTTTGTTTTTATGATTTTTATTTCCCCAACAACTCAAAAATCGCCGCTATTTGCTCAGATACGCGAAAGGCCGAGGATTTTGTAATAGGATAGTACAAACTGTACATCCTGTTGCAAAACCGCAAGGTCTGACAAAGTAGATGAGTGAATAGCGGCGATTTTATTTTACAGACAAGGTCTGACAATGTAGCCGAGTAAATAGCGGCGATTTTATTTTATAATAATATCTGTCAAATTACCATAATGAACAGCGGCTACTGTATGACAATAAGTAACAGCTCAAGTCTCTTATCCGCTGTAATATCACTTATCCTGATACCTGTAGTAACTTGCCGGTGCATAATTAGTGAAATTGACACGAGTATCCGTGATGTTTTTATATTCCGGCGGTGTAGCCATTTGTATCGTCATTACCTGATTCGCACCGGCCAGCGCCTGCGCCACATCTACATACTGCCAGTTTGTATTGTCATAGGTGCGGAAATAATAACGCAGTTGCTGCAAATCGGCAACCGCCGTCCACAGTGTTCTATCGTACACCATTGTCCCGTAGCTGTTATCACGCACGGTGCCGATTGGAATATCCACGTTGTTGATTATGGTCATTGCCAGATTCAGTCCGGCCGCGCTACCTGTCACAGGCAACGCAGATTGCGTAAGCGCCACCATCCGCACAAAACGGCTGGGTGGAGTATAATCGCCAGGCAGTCCCAACATGCCGGTCCCCTGTCCGAAGCCGGATTCAACGATATCGGCAAGCTTAACGCCCGGGGCGTTGAAGGCCTTGATATTGACATAATTTTTCAGGTTGGTCTGCATCCAGTCGAATGTTGGTGCATTGGTCAAAACCCCAAGCGGATTATCATACAGCTTTAGCTGGCCGTCGACATATTCGATCACGAGACTGTTTCCAGCACGGTCATGTACAGCGTAATGAAATACCACATCGATGTTGCCCGATCTGATATTACTCCCTTTGGAGACTCGAATATTCCTGATACCCCGCTTCACCTCGTCTACGGTCGTGAAATTTCCCAGCAGCCAGGTAACTACCTCATACTGCGCAATCGTCCTGTCGGCTTGCTCACTTTCAAACTTCTGATACCCGGCATAGCCAGGAAATAAAAACTCTCCGACAACCAGGCCACTTTCATTGATACCATCTGATAGAAGCGGAAGCGAGGCATGGTTCACGCCTACAAATCCGTATTTTGCCGTCCAGGCCAAGCCTTTTTGCGAGCCGTCAGGCAAGAAGCCAAAATACTTCGTTCCAGACGGAACGATTGAAATCGTATCCGGGTGCTCCGGATCGCCAGGAGAGTATTCCATTGTTCGGGCATAGAAGACATTACCATCGGTTGTTTTTATGCGGATGCTAGTGCACGCCTCCGCACTGCTGACCACAAGCATTGCACAAACCAGAAACAGAGAAAAAAAGCTCTTAATCATTGTGGGTTCCTCCTATTACTTTTTTCATTCTTTTGGAGCTGCCACGCCATTTGTTTCTGATGCATCGACAGACTACACAAGTACTGGATATATTCGCCAGATCCTGTAAAATACCTTTATAATTTAGTTTATGACAGCAGGGTCTGTCCCTGCTGTCATAAACTAATAAGTGTGACCAAATTTCTATAACTTCTTTACCACAATATTTTAACTCCCATGCTACAAACAGAACCGTCCCTTTTGTCGCACTATCTCTTTTGTTTTTATGATTTTTATTTTCCCAACAACACAAAAATCGCCGCTATTTACCCAGATACGCGAAAGACCGAGGATTTTGTAATAGGATAGTACAAACTGTACATCCTATTGCAAAACCGCAAGGTCTGACAAAGTAGATGAGTGAACAGCGACGATTTTATTTCAGTACTAGCCCTTAATAAGCTGCACTACACATTCCGCCGTCAACTTCTGCCAATCGCTCGCTTTTCCGACGAGCTCTTGGGAAGTTTTGACATGGTCAGTTTCAGCAGCTTATTGCGTCGCTTAGCTAGACAACCGCCTAGTGGTTCGCTGTCTCCAATCATGCTTCTCTTATTTTCGCATTCTTGGACAGCTATCACAGAGGTGTCGTTAGCCTGCTCTCGCTCCTGCTATACTCGCGACAACAGGACGACACTCTCCGCCGTCAACTTCTGCCAATCGCTCGTTCTTCTGACGAGCTCTTGGGAAGTTTTGACATGGGCGCTACCTCTGCTTCTCCTCGTCCTTTCAGGCCTTGATAAGCAGGGTAACCGCCTCAACATGAAACGAGCTCTCCATATTGATGTCAAAATTCCCATAAATACTAGACGTTTAAGGGAATATGACAATAAAATTTCCAGTCTAAATTTAAATATTGGCTACTATAGTATTGTTAGTAAAAATCTACGAATTTTGGATTGGTATACCGTCATCGTCTCAACCTACCAGCATCAGACCATATTATAACCGCCGCCAAATACAGTCAACTCCTCTATAGGTATAGCCATTCTAATATAATCAGTTAAATCAATATCTCTTGCTATAACTCCGCCACACATTGAACCTGTTTTACTATATTTCTTACCAACGACATCAACAGCAGTCATATTCCAATCACCAATATCTGTGGCGACTATACAGATATCATTATTTTCTATATAGCTAGAAATTAGCTCTAACAACTTTGCTGCCCTAGCCTTCCCTATGAACAATTGCTTCTTTCTACCGACTTCATACTTTCCATATCCGGTGCCATAGTTATATCTGGTAAACCAAATGCGTCCTGATGACGAAATAGTTAAACGTTGTTCTACTTCGTCATTAGGTTCAGGACGAGGCCCATAACATAAAAGATCGGATATTATTTGCACTTTCTGTATTTGCATAAGTCACCTGCTTTATAGAAACTTTAGGTCATCACAAGCTATAGTAGTAGTCTTTGATTTTCTTTGCCATCATTACTCTTCTCTGTTGAAGAAAGCTTGGATAATCAGAAGCAGTCATATTAACAATGCTTTGAGGGATGCTATTTAGTTCCAAGTTTTTCAATAACTCGGTTCTATCAGTAATAGTACCTGCCACCAGCTTTTTATCATCACATTGCTTCATAGCTTCGTTAAAGTATTCACTTGGAGCCTTATCTCCTACAGAGATATTCACGCCAGTATCCAAATACGCATAATTTGCTACTTGATTATAAATAGATTTATCCTCAAAACCGTTGCGTTTCAAATATGCCTTAGGGAAAATATGATGTACATCACCTGCAACAGAAATCAAATCGGAAACCTTAGAACTATTTGATAATAAAGACCTATCGCTCTTAAATACCTGTGCAGCAATATAAGTATTAAAAAATGGACTATTAATAGACTGTGTCTCTAAATTTTGTACCAATCTCACATTCCAAAACGAGTCCGGTAACATAGCATTTTCAGTTTCTTCAAAGAACTTCAAAAAGCCTTTGCTAGCTATATCTCTGAGGTCTCTATCCATTTGTGATTCCGGAGAGCTTATATATCTACTAGTCAACGTTGATAAAACGAACCATTTTTGAATATACTTCATAACCTCAATTTTAGGTACCTCACCAGTCTTTTGTAAAACGAGGAATAATGTATAAGTAAAGTCTAATGTCATTTGCGAATTTAATAATCTTGAAGAAATGAAGCCAGCAGACTTAATTGCCAACACAAAATGTTCAAAGCTATATTGGTTCATGAAGTTTAGTACACCCACTGTGAGTTTATTAAAACTATCCTCGGCAATTTCCTCTTTAAAGTTTCTGTCAACGAAATCACGTCCAGAAAGCAAACTTACCAAATCTCCCAATTTACCTCTTCCAAAGATATGCATAAAAGAAACACGCAACATATCATTATAGCTTGGATCATAGATATCGCCGTTGTCGTCTTTAAGCCATTTTAACTTGCTTGCATACTGTGATGCCATAAACTCTCTATCGCCATTCTCTATCTGACTATAAAAGGACGGTTCCACTGCTAGATGGCAGAAATAGTCAATTGCTTTACGCAATGTATTACCGCCGTACCTCTCATCTGCAGCGATTTTAGACATAGCAAAGTCAGCCTCATTCAGGCTCTTCCCTTGAGAATTTATACGCACAAAAATTTCTGTTACCTCGCTAATATCCAATTGCGCTACAAGAAGTATTGCACCTAATTGACAACTTTTGATGGATAATAATCGAATTATAGCCTGCTCCACGACATCGCTATCAGCATCAGGGTTGTCAGCTAAATACTGATTAATAAACCTTATTTGAGAAAAATTCGGTTTGAACAACTCCGCAATATCAGCAATCCAAGCTTTACTGTTAAGATGAGCTGAACTTTGTACAGCAAAACGTTCTTCATCACCCGAAGCCTGGGGATTAAAAGCCAGTTTAATTATCTTCTCTTCATAATTTTCTGTAAGAATCTTATGTCCGGAAATAGCCGTCATAAGAGCAGTAACACGTTGCTGTCCATCTATCAGCACTTTCTTACCACCAGCTTCTTTACCATTTTTCAATTTTACATTAGGATTCTGCCAAATAATTAAGTACCCTGTTGGATAACCATTATAAAGCGAATCGATTAAATCTCGTACCTGTCTTGGTTTCCAAACAAAAGGGCGCTGAATTTCAGTAATATCTATATCTCCAGCGTCAATATAACCTAAAATAGAACTAACCGAATATTGCGTTACAGAATACTTATCATAAGATGCAGACATTTCTCATTCTCCTTTGTCTTGCTTATATTATGGCAGACTTTCCAACCATATTATAACTATCATTCTACATATTTCTTGAAATTCTCCGCTTGTTCAAGTACCTCTTTATAAACATCATCTAACGTAACTGGTGGATACACATATTCATAAAGAAGAATAATTAAATCAACTTGAAGATTAGCTTTTATATCTTCACGAGTAGACCAGTCTGTATATCTTGCTTTATCGTCAACTATTTGTTTTACCTTACGAGATAACTCAATAAGTTTATCTTCTGGGTATTCAAATTCGTATTTCTTGGCAACAGCTTTTAATATGTCATAAAAAGCCTTCTCTTCATAATCAATACCCATGTTTTTAAACGAATCTTTCTCAGTTTTCAATTCTTCAAGCAACTTAGCAAGTTGCTCTGCAACATCGTCAAGCACATCATTAGCGTATGCTTCATCCTTACGCCTATTATTATATTCATCAACAACTTTCTTCATTCTGTCAGAAAATTCGAGGCCCATAATTTTATTAACTTTTTTAAACTCTTCAATTGCTTGTGATAGCAATCTCTGCAGAAGCTTAATCTTGGTATTTGGAAGTTGAATTGCATTAATTTTATCAATATATTGCTCGCTGAAGATGTCTACAGAAATATGTTTTCCAGTTTCGAATAATTCTTCAATACCATCTGATTGAATTGCTCCTTCTAAAAGTTCTCGAACGCGAACATTCATTTGAGCGGTATCTGGTGCCTCACCTTTTGTAAGTTTAAATAGAATAGATCTAACCGCACAATAGAAATGCAAATGTTCTTTATCATCGTCTGTTATTTCATCACTAGCGCTGCACAAATTAAATGCCTGCTTCATTCTCTTAACAGCTGCCATAAAACGTAGCTCTAATTCCTCTGAACGCTGAATAAATTCTACTGCCCCATTCAAACAATTTAGTTGTTCTTTTGGCAAACCAGTAAAATATTTATTACTATTAAATCCATAAAACATTTGCCTTAAAACAGCCAATTGGTCTTTGACAATCTTTATAGACTGGTCTACTCCTTCGAAATCATCACTTTCAAAGTTAGTATATTTTTTCAGCGCAATATCCATATTTTTCTTAATACCTATATAATCGACAATCAAGCCCTTATCTTTACCCTCATATACACGATTAACTCTAGATATCGTCTGAATAAGTGAATGAAGTTGAATTGGCTTGTCTATATAAATTGTATCAAGTGCAGGAACATCAAATCCCGTGAGCCACATATCCACAACGATGGCTATTTTAAAATTTGATTTTATATTTTTAAATTGACGATCCAGCTCTTTTCTATCATCTTTGGTACCGAGCATATTATACAAATACTCTTCATCGTCTTTATTTCTGGTCATTACCATATTAATCATTTCGATAGGTTTAAGCTCTTTTTTATCTTTTTCGGTAAGTACAGTACCATCTGGGCATAATTTCTTCTCTGCCCATTCTGGGCGTAGTTCAATTATTATTTTATATAAATTATAAGCGATACAAAATTATATAGAATTATATAAATGAAGAGGAAGAATGTAAATCGGAAACATACATACCTTTACAGAGCCTTTGTGGATACAATTTCATAAATAATTTTCAGGCAACTTTTACGGTATGTATGTTTCCGAGTGTTATACCATTTTGTCAGAGGGCTTTTTGAAAACTTACCGACCCTTGCCGGCCGCTGAATTTTATCTTTTCTTGTTAGCAGCCATATTTGTCATAATCTTTTCCGTTGAAGAACAGTAACAGGAAAAGAATGATAAAGAATAAAATTTCGCTGTTGTCATTAAAGAAATTCTTTTTGAAGATACCAGACATCTTATTCACCTCCGCAAATCTCAAGATACTATATTCTATTCAGCCGGAGGTAAAGGGGTGCTTGTTAGATAAGCTCTTTTTGAAGTTGGCTTATAGG
>JAAYAE010000157.1 GCA_012719555.1 Acholeplasmataceae bacterium
ACATACCCCTGCAACCGGTGCAAAAGATTAGCGGACCCCATAATACTCTCTGGTCTGTACCTATAATAATACAATTTTTTTGCTATATAGTAAAAGCTGTTGGCTTTTGCGAAAATATGATGCATGTAAGAATAGTCTTCCATTGTTTCTGTTTTGGATAATGAAAGCGAATTTTGTAAAAGCCTACGTTTGAAAATTTTATTCCAAACATAACTTTTTATATGATCTGCGGCCAAATCTTGCAAGGCTAACTCTTTGGTAAGCCTTGCGTCAACTTCATATTGTTTTTTTCCTTCTTTACGATTTTCTCCAACACGCACCCAATCACAAATTACAACATCTGCATCATTATTTATTGCCTTTTCCATAAGGAAATAGAACATATCATTAGCTATATAGTCATCTGCATCAACAAAGCCAATATATTCTCCCTTAGCTGCACTTAAAGCAATTTTTCTCGCCATAGCTAGGCCTTTATTTGTCTGAGAAATAAGGCTAAACCGTTTATCTCTAAAAACATATTCAGCGCAAATCTCTGCACTATTATCCATAGAACCGTCATTTATCATAATACATTCGAAGTCGCTATAAGTCTGTGTAATAATAGATTCTAAACACTCTCTAATATAAAGTCCAACATTATAAACAGGCACGATTATACTAAGTTTCATGTGTGCTCTCCTTCATATCTTTTATTGCTCATGTAATCGTTTAAATAAGTTCTCCCATTTATTCCATACTTTCTCTGCTGAATATTCTTGCGCGGCTAGATACGCATTATCCCCCAATTCTCGGCGCAATTTATCATTGCACATAAGCTTTTCTAATCCTGCAGCGTAGTCCTTAACGGTATCCGCGCACAAAATACCTGTTACATTATTCACAATCAATTCATTTACCGAAGGAGCATTAACAAATCCCACAGCTGGTAGGCCTATACTCATAGCATCTCCTAAAACCATGGAAAATCCTTCGTAAGCAGAGGGCATAGCTAAAATATCAGCTTGGCACATTTTTTCCAATATTTTATCCGTTACACCCTTTAGATGGACTTGCTTTTCCATTTTATATTTATTTATAATATGCAATAATTCTTCTTTGTAGGCATCACGTTCCAAGTTATAACCCAAACCATAAATATCCACCTCCCATTGTGGATATTTATCAGCAAGCAGAGCAAAGGCCTGCAATAAAATATGTTGTTGTTTTTGTTCCGCTTCCAGCCTTCCTATGCAAATAATCGTGTGTTTATCTCTATCTGATATTTGTTTTTCCTGTCTAACCAAAGTAACCTTGTCAATCGCATTAGGAATATAAACTATTTCCGTAGACAAGTATTGCTGAGCCTCTTTAACAAAACTTGGCATTAGCACTTGATAGGCTGTCATTTTATTTGCCTGTTCCAATTCTTTTTGTGTTAATGGCTTAATTAATTCATCTATGCAATTATGTACCATGGCTATACATGGCGTTATTCCCAACTTATTAGCTACGACAACGCTATTGTATTCAAAACAAACCACACTGTAAATTTCACTATATTTTATTTTTTCTATTATTTTTGCAGCAAAAATCTCTGACTTATAAATCTCTACAGGATTTGTAATTTTAAATTTGAATATTCTATATAC
>JAAYAE010000016.1 GCA_012719555.1 Acholeplasmataceae bacterium
AAAGAAATTTATGCTGTTTTGGGTTATAAAATGGACAGCACAATAATATTGTATTTATGTGGCAGGAATACTTCAAATAACGTCGAAAGGTCTAGGTATTCTATATTGTTAGTAATATTACCATTTAGTGCAAAAAAAAACTTGCCGAAGCAAGTTTTTTATCCACACAGTGGAGTCCGAAGACGATTTGAATAAATCATGTTTTTTGAACTTATGGTGTAATCTCTAATGGTAGTCAAAGATTAATTTAATAGTAAATCTTTTATGGGGAGATGTCAATATGAAAAAGCAATTTGGGGAATATTATTTAGGTTTAGATATGGGAACAGGTTCTTTAGGTTGGGCTGTAACTGATTTAAACTATAATTTGGAAAAATTACATGGAAAAGCTTTATGGGGCATAAGGCTATTTGATACGGCAAATACTGCGGCGGCCTGTCGCATACAAAGAGGAGCGAGAAGGAGGCTTGAGCGTAAATCTTGGCGTTTAAAATTATTACAAGAATTATTTGCAGAGGAAATTTCTCGAAAAGATCAGGGTTTTTATTTGCGGTTAAAAGAAAGTAATTTCTGGCTAGAGGATAAATCTACAGCTAATAGCCAAAAATATAGTCTGTTTAATGATGCTAATTATTCTGATAAAGACTATTATATGGATTATCCAACCATTTATCATTTGAGGAAGGCTTTACTTGAAAATAAGAAAGTTTTTGATGTTCGTTTGGTTTATCTAGCAATACATAACATACTAAAATATCGTGGACATTTTTTGTTTGCAGGATTAAAAGCTGATGCAATTCGTGATTTCAAACGTGTATTTGCCGAGGTCAGGCAGTATTTACGTGATAATGTCATTGGTCTTGAAAATTGGGACTGTGCATCTTTGGAAATGGTAGAGAATATATTAAAAGATAAAAACATATCTATAACAACTAAGAAAAACCAACTAGAAGTTCAATTTAGCGCACAATCAAAACAAGAGAAGGCTGTAGTAGGTTTGCTAGCCGGCGGCACAGTTAAACTGTGTGACTTATTCGAGGATGAGGAATTAAAAGAGGTAGAGAAACCTAGTCTTAGTTTTTCAAAAGACAATTATGACGAAATTCAACAAATGCTAAAAGAACAATTAGCTGATCGCATTGAGGCGGTCGAAAAGTTAAAAGCTTTATATGATTGGTCATTGTTGGTTGATATATTAAAAGGAAAAGAATACATTTCTTATGCTAAAGTGGCAGTTTATGCTGAACATGAGCAGGATTTGAAAGATTTAAAGAAAATTGTAAAAAAGTATATACCAAAAGAATACAAAAATATTTTTGGGGCACAGCAGGGAAAAGCAGCAAATTATAGCAGCTATATTGGTATGTATAAGATTAATCACACTAAAAAAAGCGTTCAGAAAAAATGTAATCAGAAAGATATTTGCAAATTTTTAAGTACTAAGTTAAAAGATATACGGTCAGATGATGCTAACTTGAAAATAATTAGGGACAAGCTTGCACTTGGGATATTTTTACCAAAACAGGTAGATAAAAATAATGGTATTATTCCCATGCAAATACATTTAGTAGAGCTGGAGAAAATTCTTGAAAATGCCAGTGCATATTTACCATTTTTAAATAATGTCGATGAAGCAGGGAATACGATAAAGTCAAAAATCATTGATATCATGAAATTCAGAATCCCGTATTATGTAGTGCCGTTAAATGGACCCGCCATGTCAAATGCAAAGAAAAGATGCTGGGTTGTGCGTAGCTCTGATAAGATTTATCCTTGGAATTTTGAAAAAGTTGTCAATCTTGAGGCTAGTGCTGAAAATTTCATTAGAAATATGACAAACAAGTGTACTTACTTGGTTGGTGAAGATGTATTGCCTAAAAACTCTTTATTATACACAGAATTTATGGTGCGCAATGAGATAAACAATCTTAAAATAGATGGTATGTCTA
>JAAYAE010000017.1 GCA_012719555.1 Acholeplasmataceae bacterium
CTGCTAACGCTTGCAAACTAGATATTGCCTTTTCCTGCGGTAGCCCTGAAGCTGCATAACCCAAAGGAATTTCTGTACAAGCCATCATAATTGGCAGCTCTTTTTCTGCCCACAGCTCCTCCGCTACCTGCCTAACTAAACGGCCTGCCTCCATCATATTATTGGCCTTCACCTCATCTATACTTTGCTGAATCAGCTGTCTTTGTTTTGAATTTGGCAAATGCAACGTATAATTATATTTTTGGGCATATTCTTGATATAAACCACTTTGTACTGTCCCCAAAGTAGATAGCATCCACGACCCGTTACTATTAAGTTTTTGTGCCGCTAATACAGTTTCTTCTACAATATGTATAAGTGGCCGCGGTAGTGGTTTTTCAAACCTATCGATAAAATAATGTACCGTATTACACGGAACAGCAAAAATATCGGCTCCCATATTTGCCAACTGTAGAAAATACTCATAAAGTTTTCCAGCTGGACTCGGTCACTTTCCTAAAATAGCAGTACTACGATCCGGCAAATCACTATCGGCGATCATATACACAACCGGATGTTCTTGGTCCACGAAAGCCGGTGCGTTTGCCGCCAAAATGCGGAGAAATTCCGCCGATGCCGCACTTCCCATTCCACCAATGACCCCTAATTTTTTACCATTTTTAACTAGTCTTTTCTCTGCCATTTGTTTTTCTCCTAATTATCTATTAGCAAGGTAAAAATTCTCCATGAATTCTGCCAACTTTTCGCATCCCGCTCGTGGCATAGCATTATAAACAGAAGCACGCAGACCGCCTACACTGCGATGTCCCTTTAAACCATCTAGTCCACCGGCAGTAGCCTCTAGCACAAACTTAGCTTCCAACTCTTCCGAAGGTAAACCAAAGGTAATGTTCATGTAGGAGCGACTATCTTTTTCAGCAAACCCACGATAAAAATCAAGATGCTTATCAATCACATCATAAATAAGCTTGGCTTTAGAGATGTTACGTTCTTGCATAACTGCAAGTCCGCCCTGTTTTTTTAACCATTTTGCTACCAAACCCACAATATAGACGCCAAATACCGGCGGTGTATTGTACAAGGACTTGTTGTCCATATGGACCTCATAGTTTAGCATAGTTGGCAAATTCTTATTGCGCCCTTTAACAAAGTCTTTACGAGCTATGACAACCACTACACCACCCGGTCCAATATTTTTCTGGGCTCCGGCATAAATAAACGAAAACTTTTCAGTAGGAATTGGCTTGCTCAAAATATCCGAAGACAAATCCGCAATTAAAGGAATTTTCCCTGTATCCGGGTAATTATGATATTCCGTGCCTTCTATTGTGTTATTGCCGGTAATGTGCAAATAAGCAGCATTAGCAGGAAGTTTTATTTCATCTAGCCTTGGTACACGATTATATTTTTGCTCCTTACTACTAAATAAAGTTACCGCTGCTCCTACCTTTTCAGCTTCCTTTACTGCTTTGGCCGAAAATGAACTAGTATCCACATAAGCGCCAATTTTACCTTCTGTGAGAAAATTCATAGGAACCATGGAAAATTGCAAGCTAGCCCCGCCACCTAAAAACAGTACGCACCAATCCTCATTTAGGCCTAAGAGCTCTTTTATATCAGCCTCTGCCTCAGCATTCACCTTATCATATACAGGTGCTCTATGGCTCATTTCCAAAATAGACATACCGGATTTCTGACAATCCAAAAGCTCTCGCTGTACCTCTTCCAAAACTTCCAGTGGCAACATCGCCGGCCCTGCGCTAAAATTAAAAATCCTACTCATTAATTTTCATCTCCTATCAAGTGTACAACCATGGCATCACGCAGCTTAGGCTCAAACCAAGTAGATTTAGGCGGCATAATTAGGCCCTGGTCTGCTACTGTCATTAGTTCTTCCATGGATGTAGGATACATAGCGAAAGCAACCATATATTCTCCGTTATTTACCTTCTTTTCCAGCTCCTTTAAACCACGAATACCACCAACAAAAGCAATTCTGTTATCAGTACGGGGATCATTTATACCAAGAATAGGCTGCAGTAAATTTTCTTGCAAAATACTAACATCCAAGGCAGCAATGGGATTATCTGTCATAAAGGTTCCTTTTTTTGCTTCCAATATGAACCATCTTCCCTCAAGGTACATGCCAAAGGTGTGTATTCTTTTCGGTTTAGGATCTTGTATTGTTTCGTTTATAATAAATTTCTCTGCTATTTTCTCCATTAGTTCACTGCTGGTAAGTCCATTAAGGTCTTTAACCATTCTATTATAATCCAAGATATGCAGCATATTATCCGGGAAAATAACTGCTAAAAAGCTATTGTACTCTTCTTGCCCGCTTTGCTCCGGCCTTTTTGACAAAACATCAGCTACTCTTAAAGCAGCGGCACTGCGATGATGACCATCAGCAATATAAAGGCAAGGTACTTGGCCAAAAAGTTCAGTTATTTCCGCAATTTTTAAAGGCTCATCAACTACATACAAAGTATGTTTAATTCCATCATCCGCTAAAAAATCATAAACCGGTTTATGGTTACTCATATATTTTATAAGCAAAGCATCAACTTCACCACGACTTTTATAGGCAAGAAAAACACAGCCTGTTTGCGCTTTTGTAGCCATAATATGGTTTACACGATCTTGCTCTTTATCAGTGCGGGTAAGCTCATGTTTTTTTATAGTATTATCTCGGTACTCTTGAATAGAAGCTGCTGCCACTAACCCTATCTGAATATAAGCTCCCATTTGTTGTCTATAAATATAATAGCATGGTTTTGGATCTTGTTTCATTTGACCTGACGCAATATACTTATCTAAATTTTCTTTAGCCCTAGCATAAACTTTAGGATCATGTTCATCCATGCCCACAGGAAATGTTGCTGCTGACTTAGTTACGCTCAAAAAACTTAACGGATTTTCTTCTAATATAGCTCTGGCTTCCTCAGTATCCATTACATCATAAGGAAGTGCGGAAATTTGTTTAACCAATTCAGGTAATGCTCTTAATCCTTTAAAAGGCCTAATATTTGCCATTGTAATCCCTCCCCGTCATATATACTAACATTTTACAATTCCACCAATAAAAAAACAAGGCCATTATCTGTAAGCATTGTGCCAATCTTACTGACAGTATGGTCAAACTAAGGGAAATACTATATAATATTTTTTATATGCTTTTGCATTATTTTCACAATGAGGTGAAGTGTTTGTTGGGTATAAAAATAAATAAGCGTGTTTTACAAAAAATTTCCCCCATAGCTTTGGGTTATTTAGTTTTGGGTTTAGCTTGTGGCATGTTGGGACAAAAAGCAGCTATCACACCCCTAGAAATGCTCGCCATGAGCATTTTTGCCTATGCCGGAAGTTCCCAATTTATAGGAATTGCCATGATTTTACAAAGTGCTTCCTTTTTTTCTATAGGACTGACTATCCTAATTGTTAATTTGCGCTACGTATTATTCAGTTCCACCCTTACGCCATATTTTTCTAAGCGCAAACTTCCTTTTTTGGCGCTTTTCACTCATGGTATTACTGATGAAACCTTCGCTGTAAATCTAACCTCCTTTGAAACGGAAACTGACCCTTATTGGACACATGAAGAAGCACTGGCGCTAAATTTTCTCGGCTGTGTTGTGTGGGCCCTTAGCAATGCCTTTGGCTGTTACGCATCAGAATTCATCAGTCTGGATATACATTTGGTATCCTATATCCTAACTGCCATGTTCCTAGGTATTTGGGTTAATTATTTAGTTAATCGTACCATGATTTTAGTCGGCCTTACCTCCGGCATATTAGCAGTAATACTAGCACAAATTATTCCTTTTAAATTACATATAGTTATATCTTCCCTTTTCTGCTCAGGCCTTGCTTGTTATATAACCCGTCACCAGAAAGGCGGGCAAAATAATGAGTAAAGAATATATTTGGAGTGTAATCATCTTAATGTCCATCGTTACTTACCTGCCTCGCTCTCTGCCAATGGTCATATTATCTCACTACAATTTACCTGCTTGGTTCACTAGGTGGTTAACCTTTGTTCCCACTGCAATATTTGGAGCATTAGTGTTTCCCGATATTTTTTTAACTGACAATCATATTAATCTAGCCCTAAATAATATTGCTTTGTGGACAACTGTAATTATTGCTCCTCTTGCCTTTAAAACAAAATCTTTGGGTTATACGATTATAAGTGGTACGCTTGTTTACGCTGTACTACAGGCATTAGTTTGACATTCATTATTTTTAGAGAAAAAGGCTATGACTCATATGAGTCATAGCCTTTTAAATTAAACGTTAAAAATTATCTGCCTAAATTATCCAGTATTCTAGCCAAAATCGTTCGTAGTTGCTTCACATCATCTTCTGATAAATCAACACAGCCACCCATAGCTATAGGAACCGTTCTAGCCTTTACTTTTAGCTTTTCTCCTTCATTGGTAAGGCTAACCAAGAGGCTGCGTTCATCATCAACTGCACGCGCTCTTTTAGCAAAACCTTTATTCTCTAATTTTTTCAGAAGAGGTGTTAGGGTTCCTGAATCTAGACAAAGACTATTTCCCAAGGATTTAACGGTTACTTCTTTTTGCTCCCAGAGTACCATCATCACAAGATACTGAGTATAGGTAAGATTTAATTTTTCTAAGTACGGTTTGTATGCCCTAGTAATTTCGCGAGAACACGCATAAATAGGAAAACATAATTGGTTTTTCAGTTTCAGACAATCATCGTTCACAATAATTTTTCAATATCTCCTGCCATACTCGCCGGTGTCGTTGTAGGTTCATATCTGCCAACAACTTCTCCCTGACGATTGATTAAAAACTTAGTGAAATTCCACTTAATCGAATCTCCATCCAGATATTGTGGAAATTTTTGTTTCAATGCGTTCATAAGGCCACTAGCTCTAGGATGCGATTCGTCGAAGCCTGCAAACCCTTTTTGTTCTACAAGATATTTAAAAAGCGGTTGGGCCTTTTCTCCACGCACGTCATCTTTAGCAAAAAGAGGGAAAGTTACCCCATAATTAACTCTACAAAATGTTTGAATCTCGTCGTTTGACCCAGGTTCTTGTTCAGCAAATTGATTACTGGGGAAACCCAAGACCATAAATCCCTGATCTTTATATTTCATATAAAGCTCTTGCAGCTCAGCATATTGTGGTGTGAAACCACATTTGCTAGCCGTATTAACAATAAGTAATACCTTGTCTTTATAATCAGCAAGCTCTTTTTCTTCACCACGGTTTGTTTTTACCTTGAAATCATAAATTCCCATAATATTATCCTTCTTTCTTCATTCTAATCAAATTTTATAAGTTTAGCAAAGCATCAAGTTTTGCTTTATCAAAACTAATTACATAAGCTTTTCCATCTATAGTTGTAAGAGGCACAATCTGATCACCGGAAATTTTGTATAGCTCATTGCGGGCGTCATCGTCATCTTCTACATTA
>JAAYAE010000158.1 GCA_012719555.1 Acholeplasmataceae bacterium
AACTAAAAGACCCATGGCAGGTGGTCAGCTTCCAAAAGTGGAAATAGTCGATATGCGGGCAGAATTACAAAGCGGTAATAAATCCGTACTATCTAGGAGTTTACGTAATGCCTTAGTGGAAACGGCTAATGTGGGAGAACAGGCTATAGTTTTGCTTAATCGTAGGGGGTTTTCCACTTTTGTAATGTGCCGTGATTGTGGTGAAACTATTACTTGCCCTAATTGTGCAGTTGCTTTGGTTTATCACGCTAAAGAAAAATTAATGCGTTGCCATTATTGTGGGCATACAATGCCCATTCCCGATGAGTGCCCTAAGTGCCACAGTCGAAGAATAAAATTTTTTGGAACAGGAACGGAACGAGCAGAAGGCGAGTTACAATCTTTAGCTGGAAACATTAAACCAATTCGTATGGATCAAGACTCTACTACGGCAAAATTTGCTCATGAGGATATATTGCGAGCATTTGTCAGTGGTAGATGCAATGTTTTGCTGGGAACGCAAATGGTAGCTAAAGGGCATGATATACCTAATGTTACCTTAGTAGGTGTATTGTCGGCTGATTCACAACTTAACTTACCTGATTTTCGTGCAGGTGAGAGAACTTTTGCTTTGTTGACTCAAGCTGCTGGCAGAGCCGGGCGAGGAGAAAAGCATGGTAGAGTAATATTTCAAGCCTATGATGCGGATAATCAAGTTTTAAAAATGGCGGCAATACAAGACTATGCTGGTTTTGCTGAGGTAGAGCTGCAAGCCAGGAAAGAGTTATGGTATCCACCATATTCAAATTTACTTAAAATAACTGTTCTGCACAAGGAGCAAGATTTAGGGAACGCAATTGCAGAAAAAATAGTTGATTTTCTGGAAACGCAAAAATTAGATAAAAACGATAATAAAACACAGGTTATGGGTCCGTTTCCGGCAATAGTAGCTATGGTAAATAATATTTATCGTGTTAATGTGCTCATTAAGAGCAATAACATGAGTATGATTAAGCATTCACTTATGGATTCGGAATTTAAAGAGATGAAAAATGTTTATTTTGATGTTGATCCGGTAAGCGTGATTTAAAGAGAATTTAATTGAAATATTAGTTTATTATCATTGACAAAAAGTGACAAGGACCTTAGCCATTGTCACTTTTATTGTTTTTTATGTTATAATAGTAGGTACAAAAAAATCACGAGGAGATATGAAATGGCTTTGTTAGAGATTATGCTAGCGGGGGCGCCCGTCCTTAGAGCAAACGCAGAAAAAGTTACTAGGTTTGATAAAAAATTAGGAAAACTTTTAGATAATATGGCAGAGACGATGTATGCTGCTGAGGGATGTGGACTGGCAGCACCACAAATAGGTTTGTCTAAGCGCATAATAGTCATAGATGCAGGAAAAGGCATTCAGGAATTTATTAACCCTGTTTTTAAATTTAAGGAGGGCAGCTGCACTAATGTGGAAGGGTGCCTTAGTGTTCCTGATTATGAAGGCGAAGTAGAACGGGCAGAGTTTGTAGGAGTAGAATATAAAGATCGCAAGGGTAATACCAAATATGTGGAGGCAGATGGCCTATTGGCTATTGCGTTGCAACATGAAACGGACCATTTGGATGGTATACTTTTTATTGATAAGGCAAGTGTTATTATGCCAAAGGAAAAAGAGGAACAACAATGAAAATAGTCTTTATGGGGTCTCCGGATTTTGCTGTAGATAGTTTAGCTTTGTTGCACAATTCTCCTAAACATGAACTCATAGCCGTCGTTACTCAGCCCGATAGGCCTAAAGGCCGGGGACAAAAAGTTCTGATGACGGCAGTAAAAGCATATGCGGTAGAGAACAATTTACCTGTGCTACAACCTGTTAAGGTTAAAGCAGAGGATTTTATGATAAAATTAAGAGAGTTGGCACCTGATTTGATTGTGGTGGCTGCTTTTGGACAGTTTTTACCCAAGGCCATGCTGGAATTACCAAGGTATGGCTGTATTAATGTTCACGCATCTTTACTGCCTAAATACCGTGGAGCCGCACCAATTCATTATGCTATATTGCGCGGTGAAAAAGAGTCCGGCGTTACAATTATGCAAATGGATGTTGGTATGGATACAGGGGCTATGTTAGACAATGTATCAGTTCCTATTAGCCAAGAAATGACTATGGGACAGCTGCATGATATTTTAAAAATAAAAGGGGCAGAGTTGTTGTTAGAGGTAGTTGATGGGTTGGAAGCAGGAACTATCAAAGCAGTAGCACAAGATGAGAAACTTGCCACTTACGCCTCTTTATTAACAAGAGACATGGAAAAGATAAATTGGTCACTTAGTGCTAAAGAGATTCATGACCAAGTTCGTGCCTTTGATCCCTTTCCTAGTTCTTTTACTAAATTGCCTGATGGAAAGACATTAAAGATTTGGCGAACTAAAATTAGCAATGATATTTGGGAAGAAAAATCACCGGGCGTTGTAGTTGCTATTCAAAAATCTGGCTTTGTAGTAGCAGCCGGACAGGGTTTTTTAGAAGTATTAGAAGTACAGCCGGAATCTAAAAGACGGATGCCGGCATCTGTATTCTGCAATGGACGTGGCATTATGGTTGGAGAAAAATTGACTGCTGAGGAAACAAAATGATTGATGTTATTTCTAGGCCTAAAAAGAGAATATTTATTGCGTTAGCGTCCTTAAGTAATTTAATTACTTCCTTATTTTGCTATGCACTATGGCGAGTTATGATACCGGGGTTGACGGAGCTTAACGGCTATTTGCCAATTGTTTTTGGAGCTTTGGTTTTAACTATAGTTTTCAGTACAAGTGCTGGAGTGTTGGGGATTATCCTAGCTATTTTGGGTTTTCCAACTTTTCGCATTTTCCATTTTTGGGCTTGGCACGTGATCAATTTCATCTATCCCTTAGCAATTTTTTTGGGGAAAATGTTTGATATTCCCCGTGTGAAAATTGAGCAATCTTTTATAGAAGTTAGCAACCATTTAGTGCGTAAGCAAGGTGTTAAGGTTCCTGCTGACCGCATTATGATACTGACGCC
>JAAYAE010000159.1 GCA_012719555.1 Acholeplasmataceae bacterium
ACTCATTATTATTTCCCCCGTTTACTAAAACGCCCATAATAATTTATATACAATAAAAAAAACTATTATACTCAAGTTTAATAATAGCACGTTTTTGCCTGCCTATAGTTGATTTTGATAAATTTTATAAACACTACATTCATCTGACTAAACACAGGTCTGAGCATAACTAGAAAGCCTTGTATTTATCTGACCAAATAAAAAAATATATGTCATATTTCCCTACATTATTTGTGTGGGAAATTATGCGTTTTTCAAAAGAAATAAAGCTATAGTAATAGATAGTAAATCTGCTGCTCCTCCAGGACTAATACTATGTTCAACACAATCATTATCAAACTTTTGAATTTCTTCTCTGCCAATACTGGTAAAAATACTGCCTTTTGCCAAAATATCTTTGGCTTTTAATTGTACCCTTTGTAAAGTTTCATAATCTGCACGCCAAATAACATTAGAATCTTCAACACGAGTCATTAAGGAAATCAAGCCGTGCACCATGGCGTCATTAAGGCTAATTCCTTGCTCAAAAGCCTTTTCTAATGCCGGCACTCCAATATTACGCACACTGGGAAAACTTTTTCAACCTCACAGCGAATGCCTGTAATGCCATATTTTTTGTACAATAACTCTCCAGCCGTCAACTTTGTTTTTTTATCTAAATGTTCAAGTTCATTCTTAACTAATCCTTTTGTCATATTGACTACAATAGTAAAAACATCGTCTACAACAGCATCCGGTTTTCGTGCTAAATAGCCCCCTGCAGCCGCCAAAATACCACCCGCAAACAATATGTCTCTTTGAGTATTTACACCTTTGGTAACCTGAAGTAAGTTTTTTTCTTCCTTAATACCAACTTGGCGCACTTCACGAAATAAGCTGCTCATATTGGAAGTATGTTGTGCCCCCAATTCCAGCAATTTATAATAGGCTCTGGATAAAACTACAGAACTCATGGCAAATGTTAAAATACTCATATCGCTATGGGCACCATTTGTGTGCGTATCATCTTCTACCTCAAAGCTCAAAATGGCTTCACCACATTTTATGCTTTCAATTGCGATATTGCAATAATGCACAAATCCATTTCTACCATAGGTATCACAGATAAACTTCTCAATTTCGTTTGCGTTTGTCATCGTATTCTAAATAATAATTTATTTTTTCTTTTTTAATGCTGTCAGCAACACATTCCAACTTTTTTGCACTTTACGCCAAACTTTTGGCATTTCGCTAAGCCTGTATCCCAAGAGCAAACCTGCATCGCGGTAAAGCACTCTGCTATTCGTACCTTGCAAAAATGCTAGGATATCTTTGTGCCCATAAATATCAAAATTCAGTACTTTTAAATTGCGATAAAGTAGCTTTAGATAACCATAGGTTTCCTTGTCAAGACGCCCAATTTTAGTACTGCTACGCACCATAACCATAACTTCAATAATTTTTCTCATTTCACGGGCTGTGTCTTCTTGAAGTTTCTCATTATTTATTTCAATTCCCAGCAGCCGTTCATGCCAATTTTTTAGTCTGTGCAAAGCAAATTGATCCATTTGCAGAAAATTAGCCCCCTGCCAAGTTGTAACTTCCAACTGTGCAATTATTTTAAAAAGTCCTGCAGTATAAAACCCACTATTTACTTGTTTGAAAATATTTTTTGTTATTTCTTCTCTGCGCTCATTCAACCGTTCCAATAAAACATTAGTGCGCAGCATAGTTCCTACGTTTTTATAAATAGACTTCCATTGCTTTATAAACCGTTTAATTACATATAATTTTTGCAATTGTTCATTGAATTCAGTAATTATAGCTTTATAATTTTCATAATCTTTCTTTTCCAATAATGGTTCTATAAAATCAATTAAAGCACGCAATCTTTTAATATCCGCCAGTAATAATTTATCAACATCAATTAAGTTATCTTTGCTCCGCAAAATATTTTGTTTTTCTAGAATATTGCTAATGGAGTGAACAATAAGCTTCTTAAACTCAGTC
>JAAYAE010000018.1 GCA_012719555.1 Acholeplasmataceae bacterium
ACTAATATTCTTAGTAGTATCAAAAGATATTTTTACTTCCCCGCTGCTATTAGTACCATGGCCATAAGAAGATACCCTTATAAAGTCTATTTGTGTTGGCAAATCAATAGCCTGTGTAAGTTCTGTCATAAAATAAGCCACACCTTTGAGAATCCCTATAACTAATAAGTCCTTGCCGGCGTAATCCCGGGTTATTTCTGCGCCCATTTCCTTAATACGTTTTTTTAATGGCTCCTCCTCAATTAGAATTCTCTTAATATTCTTATTCATGTTCCAACTTCTCCTTTAGTGGTTTTAAATTTTTGCTATTTCGCAAAGCGGTATTAATTTCCACTCGCAACTTTTTTTTGGCATAAAAAGCCCTTGATCCCGGTAGATTTAAAGATTTACCACTTGTACCCTTGACTACAAGTGCTACAACAGCCCTTACATGTTCATAGTTAAATTCACCCGCATTTATTTCGGACGCCATCAATCTAACAATTCGCGTTTGTAGAGCCAAGTGTAATTGCAAGAACTCATCGCCAACATCTAGTTCATATGCCACACCTATTTTCACACCATAGGCTGTTAGATATTTTCGCGCTTGCATTTCCAAATATTCTTCATCCATTGCCGCCAATGTTGCAACCTGGCTCAAACTTTTTTTTATTTGCGGGTTTATATGTTCTAATAGGGGCAAAAGCTCCTTGCGAACCCAATTTCTTTTATACTCAATATTATCATTAGTGCTATCGGAACAAAAAGTAATATTTTGTTCTGCGCAGTAACATTCCATTTCTTCACGCGTAGCCTGTAAAAATGGCCTTACTAAAAAATCATTCTGTGGTAACATTCCTCTAAGTCCGCGAACGCCGGCACCACGTAATAAATTAAGCAATACTGTTTCCGCTTGATCATCCCTATGATGCGCTAAAAAAATTGCAACTGCCCTTATTTCTTGCCTATAGTTTTCTAAAGCCTCGTAACGCAACTTTCTGGCAGCATCTTCCACGGATATACCTTCGCTGGAAACCAATTTCTTGACATCAACATCCACTTGCTTATAAATGAGGTGGCGCTTAGTACAAAAATCAGCCACCAAAAGAGCATCACTTGCCGCTTCTACACCGCGTAGATGATGTTGTACATGCATGACGCACAGAACAAAGCCCATTTCCTTGCTCAAGCGAAACAATGTATCTGTTAATGTTAATGAATCCGCTCCGCCGGAACAGGCTGCTATCACAGTAACTCCGGGGCGTAAAACAGCGCAAGTTTTTAACATTTTATGAAGTTTTTCTGTTAATGAAAGCACGCCGTTTACACCTCAAATAAAAAAGGCACTCCAATGGAAGCGCCTTTTATCAGTTAATTAATCTCCTCTACGGGCACCACGACCACCGCGTTTCGATTCCGTATTTCTCTTTAAATCTAACAATCTGTCGTCGCTATCTTTTAAAAATCTTGTTAACTTATCCTCGAAAGTCGCAATAGGGACCACCTTTGGTGCAGACGATACAGAACGTCTTTCCATCGGCCGTCTTTGTGGAACCTCCGGAGCTGGCATCAATGCTTTTAAAGACAAGCCTATCTTTCCACGCTCATCAATACTAACAACTTTGACAGTAACCTTTTGTTTGTCTTTGAGAAAATCATGAACATCTTTAACGTACACATTGGATACTTCCGAAATGTGTATAAGACCCACTTTTCCTTCAGGTAATTGCACAAATGCACCAAAATTGGTAATACCTGTAACTTCGCCTTCAACTACTGTGCCAATTTCCAAAGCCATAGATTGAGAATATCCCCCTTACATTAAGTTCTTATCGACCCTAATTATACCTTTGCAATTAACCCAGTGTCAAGCTTTTACTGTTTTTGCCTAATAGTTTTTTCTGACAATTTCTAACCCGCATCATTTATTTTTTCCTCCATCAGTATTGTTTTTATCTTTATCCTCAATAATGAATAAAGGAATTTCTCCTTTGCGCACCATGTTATGTTCTTCTCTGGCAAGTTTTTCTATATAGTTTAAATTAGCCAAATTTTGCTTTTCTTGTTCCAAATCTTTTTGCTCTTTTTCTAGTTGCTTGACCTTTTCCTGGGTTTTCAAGGTTTCCAGATGAACTTGATAGATAGTATATCCCTGCTGTGCTACACGAACAAGAAAAAGCGCCACTATTAAAAATAGAAGTATTTTAAAATATTTAAAGGCTTTTTCGCCCTTTCTCATTTTTTACGCCTGCCTTTTTCCATGTTCTTTTTATTAGTATAACATTTATGCCAACTCGTTGACAATAAAAAACAACTCGATGTATAAACATCGAGTTGCTCTAAACTTCAAACATTATTTTTTATTAACAGCATCTTTGAATGCTTTACCAGCTTTAAAAGCAGGTACAGTTGCTTTTGCAATTTTAATAGTTTCGCCTGTACGTGGGTTCTTGCCATTACGAGCTTTACGAACACGATGTTCAAAAGTACCGAAACCGATTAATTGAACTTTTTTCTTTTTAGCTACAGTTGCTTTAACAGCATCAATAAAAGCATTTACTGCTTTTTCAGAATCCTTTTTTGTTAAACCTGCTTTTGTAGCTACCGCTGCAATCAATTCACTTTTGTTCACGATAAAATCCCCCTTGAATTTTTATTTGCACAAGGCGCAAACCTTGTGCACACTTGCACTACTTGGTTTTATTCGCTATTACTTTTATTATTCCTGCTTATTTTTTTTTATTTTATTCTTTTTCCAGCTTTTTTTTTGCATCTTCCCAAAATTTATTCATGTCTGATAGGCTGAAATCAGCCCAGGTCCTAGCTGTAGAGGTTATTTTGTCTTCTACATAATTAAAGCGGTTAAAAAACCTATTATTGGCCGCATTCACCGCGGTTTCGGGTTCTAGATTCAAATGTCTGGCATAATTTGCTAAGGCAAATATTGTATCTCCTAGCTCCCACTCTATATGGGCAATATTATTTTCCTTAACTGCTTCTTGCAGTTCTTCCAACTCCTCTAGTACTTTTGCCCACACATCATCCTTATTATTCCAATCAAAACCTACTTTAGCAGCCTTAGATTGGAGTTTATAAGCACGCATTAGTGCAGGTAAGCCCTTAGCAATACCGTCTAATACACGTTTTCTATCTTTTTTTTCTTCTGCTTTAAGAGCCTCCCAATTTTTCAACACATCTGTGGTATTTGCCACTTCTATAGTACCGTAAACATGTGGATGTCTATGAATAAGTTTGGCTACAATATCATCAACAACATTTTGCATAGTAAAAACACCAGCTTCTTCAGCCAAGCGCGCATGAAAAACAACTTGTAAAAGCACATCGCCTAATTCTTCCCGCATACCTTCAACGTCTTTATCATCAATAGCTTCTAAAAGTTCATAAGCTTCTTCTAACATACCTTGACGTATACTGCTATGTGTCTGTTCTCTGTCCCAAGGGCATCCTCCCGGTGCTCTCAGTGTCCTTACTACTTCCTCCAATGGTTTTATATCCATAATGCCTGCTTGTGTTACGGCAGGTATATATACAGTGGTCAAATGGTCTATATGTTCTTGGCGATCCAATTCGAAAAGTGGTATTCTGAGAAAATCTTCATCTTCTAAACCTAAATTGCGTAAGAAAAATATTTCCGTTTCATCCGGCAAAACTTCCATCAAACTTATTTTTAATTCCGATGCTACTAATTTACTATAGACTTGCGTAACAATTAGTGGATATTTGCCTGCATCTGCTAATGCTTGTTCATCTTTAGCATCAATAACCCTTAAACCCTCAATTGGATCTATACCTACTCTAGTATATATTAAATCCAAAAAGCTCATGGCCGGTAAAATTGCTACAGCTATACCCATTTGAGCGGCTTTTTCCCTTAAGAGCACTACTGTTCGTTCTGCCACTAAAGGGCTTCCAGGAACCGCATAAACAATATCCTTATCTTCGGTTTCTTTTAATACATAATCGGTAATCTGTTCATAAACATGTTCAAAGTCAGAGTTCTCTTCATAAAAATGATCACAAGTAACAAACTTTATTCCCTCTTGAGCAAACAGAGACACACTTGGATGAACTTGTGTACGCAAAATAACTTCTTGCGCCGCTTTTATAGCCCACAAAGTTTCCATAGAAATATGTCCCACCTTGCCCGGTCCTAACCCAACTATGGTCAGTGTCCCTTTTTTCATGCTTTTCGCCTCAAAACTTTCATCCATTTTAATATTTTTATTAACTTTTGACCAACAAACGGAATTTTAACTAACTCATTTTCACTAAATCCACCCAGCAGTAATAAGCTTCCTGCATAAACTATAACTGCTAGCACTATTGCTGAAATTGCACAAACGATATTGCTATATAGCATTTTCAGCATGTATTGATAACTTAATTGGGCAAAAATACCCATAACACCAGCCGCTATCGTTATTTTAATCAGCGGGAGCACAGGAAAGCGAAAACTTGTATACCGTGCTAAAAAGAAAATGTTTAGCCCAGCGGCAACAGCGAAATTTATGTTAGAAGCCCAAGCCGCGCCTATAATATTCCAAGATGGTATAGCAGTTAACTGCCATACCAAAAAAACCTTCAATGCTGCACTAATAAACATATTAATCATAGGCGTTATCGTCATACCAACACCTTGCAGAATTCCTGTGGATACTTGATGCATTCCCAAGAAAAAAATAGTTGGAGACAAATTAGCTATAGAAGGAGCTGCGGCCCTAGTACCATAAAGCAGTAAAGAAATAGGCTGCGCCAAAGCCCACATACCCACTGCTGCCGGTAGTGTTATCATACAACACAACCTCATTGCCGTAAATCCCTTGGCTCTTACAACGTTCATATTTCCCAAGGCCTTTGCCTCAGAAATCGCCGGAACTACCGAAGCCGCTAATGAAATAGTGGGAATCGTTCCCATCATTACTAATGGTAATGCCATTCCCGCTAAATACCCAAAGGCAGTAGTAGCTTGTACTACCGTAAAACCCGCCGCTTCCAATCTTCCCGGAACAATAAGCATATCAATACCTGTAACTACAGGTAACATCAAACTGGCACAAGAAACCGGCAAAGCTAACATAATCAAACTTTTTGCGATACTACCGACTGATTCCTCAGGCATACGGACTTGATATTTATTACTTTCACGCAATTTCAAATGTTCTTTCCGATAAAAATAGCTTAAAACAACAAGTCCTGTAATAGAACCCGGCACGGCACCAAAAGCTGCCCCTGCCGCCGCATATTCCAAGCCATATGGCAATAGCCAATAGGCCAATATAAGCATTACTACTACTCGAACAAATTGTTCTATAATCTGAGATACTGCCGGTGGCGTCATCATCTGATACCCTTGAAAATATCCGCGAAAACTAGCCAAAATAGTAGCAAAAAACACTGCCGGTGTTAACGCCACCAGAGCATAATACGCCCGTGGATCTCGAATGACATTAATATTTATCAACCATCCTGCAATAAAATACAGTGCCAAAGCAAAAATAAGCCCCGTTATTACCATGAGACTTAAGGAAATACGAAAAACTCTTCCTGCACCGAAATAATCATTTTTAGCTATTCTTTTAGCAACTAAAATAGAAATAGCAATAGGAATACCTGCTGCTGAAATGGAAATCATCAGCAAATAAATTGGATAGGCAATCTGATAAAGACCTATCCCTTCTCCTCCTAAAAGTCTAGATAAAAGGATGCGATTAACCGAGCCTATGATTTTTACCATAAGTCCTGCTATGGTCAATATTAATGCACCGCGCAAAAACTTATCTTTGGTCAACTAGTACTCCACCTTTCAACAAATGCCTAAAACTACTCTAGACCCTGTGCTTACATTCATCTCATTGCCTACACCATTATAACATATTAATTAAAGCTTTCTCCAACCACTCTAAAGGCTCTTTTCCTAAATGAGAGCTTCTAATTATTAGTTGAGCATGAGTCCCATTTTTGAACTGAGCGTTAGGGGAATATTCTTTTACTAAATTCATAACACCAGCTGGATTTGCTATGCTTTTTTCGCCAAATGTAATACGTACTTCATTTGTTTTTACAGAAATACCACTAATTTTAAGCAAACGGCATAGACTGCGTAAAGTAGCTACACGCCAAAGAGTTACTACCTGTATCGGCGGTTCCCCAAAGCGATCTATTATCTCATCCAATAGGTCTTCTCTATCCTCATATTCCAAATCACTGCAGCGTCTATATATCTCCATTTTATAACGAGGATCAGCTATATAATCATCCGGAATATAGGCATCTAATGTAATTTCCAGTACCGGATCAGGCTCTGGCATAGAGTCTTCAGCACCATTTTTTAAAGCATTAATAGTTCGTTCCAATAAACTACAATAAGCAGCAAAACCAATACCGGCAATATGTCCATGTTGCTCTGCGCCTAATAAATTGCCGGCACCACGAATTTCTAAATCGCGCATAGCAATTTTAAACCCTGCTCCCAGCTCTGTAAAATCTCGAATAGCCTGCAAGCGTTTTTGTGCTATTTCGCTAAGAACTCGTTGCCTCTTATAAACGAAATAGGCATAAGCCAACCGTGAAGAACGGCCTACCCTTCCACGCATTTGATAAAGCTGCGATAAGCCAAAGTTCTCTGCTCCATCAATTATAATAGTATTGGCCAAGGGCACATCTAAACCATTTTCAATAATAGTGGTGCATAAGAGTAAATCAAATGCTCCCTCATAAAATCCAATCATTGCATCTTCCAACATATCTTCCGGCATTTGGCCATGGGCAATACGAATAGAAATCCCAGGTACTAAGTCATGGAGATGTTTGGCAATTGCCTCTAAACCCTGTACTCTATTGTGCACATAATATATTCTGCCTCCGCGCCTGATTTCACGTTCTAAGGCCTCTTTAATCATTCCGTCATTATATTCAGCCACATAGGTTTCCACCGGTAAACGATCTTCCGGGGGAGATTCAATAACACTCATGTCTTTTCCTTTGACCAAAGCCATATGCAGTGTGCGTGGAATGGGAGTTGCTGATAATGTTAATACATCAACGCCCGTTGTCCATTTTTTCATCTTTTCTTTTTGAGCTACTCCAAAACGCTGTTCTTCATCTATAATTAAAAGCCCTAAGTCCGGGAACTGGATATCAGGTTGCAATATCCTATGAGTACCAATAAGTACATCTACCTGCCCCTTTTCCATTTTTGCCAATACCTGCTTCTGTTCATTTCCGGTACGAAAGCGGCTTAACATATCAACTCGCACGCCAAAAGGCTCCATACGCTGGGTAAAAGTCAATAAATGTTGCTGCGCAAGTACAGTAGTTGGAGCCAAAACAGCAACCTGCTTGCCATCCATAACAGCTTTAAAAGCTGCGCGAATAGCTACCTCGGTTTTGCCATATCCCACATCTCCGCACAATAGGCGTTCCATAGGAACAGGCCGTTCCATATCTCGTTTAATTTCTTCCACTGCTTGTATTTGGTCAGGAGTTTCTTCAAAAGGAAAACTGTCTTCAAAATCTTTTTGCCATTGTGTATCAGCTGAAAAAGCATACCCTGGAACAATCTTTCTTTGAGCGTACAATCGCAATAATTCTGTAGCCAGCTCCGTAACTGCTTTTTTTGCTTTAGTTGTAATACGCTTCCAATCAGCGCCGCCCATACGTGAAAGTCTCGGTGTTTGATTTTCGTTTCCGATGTACCTATGCAATAAATTTACTTGTTCAACAGGCACATAAAGTTTGTCGTCTTTAGCATATTGTAAATGCAAATAGTCACGGTGGACACCATCTACTTCAATAGTCTCAACACCTAAATAACGACCAATGCCATGAACAACATGTACTACATAATCTCCGGTTTTTATTTCAGAAAAATACTGTATTTGTGCCCCGGCTTGCTTATGTTTTTTTAAACGTCGTTTTTTTTGCACACCAAATATGTCACTCTCGGTTAAGAGCAACCATTTCTCATCCCAAAAACGAAATCCTGTACTGAGCTCTCCTACAAACACGCTGCCGCCCTCCGGCAGCATTATATTGCCTTTCTTTGCGTAGTGTATATTAAGCCCCTGCCTGGTAAGACTTTCGGCTAATCCTGCCGCTTTTTCCGGAGTACTCATCATAATAAGCGGAACCAGACCCTCTGCCAACCAGCCACTCATATCTTTAATTAATAAATCAGTATTACGATTATAAGGAGCCATGGTTCGCACCGGAACCGTGACCTGCATGGCTTTAGGAAAGTAAGGATGCGGTAAAACACTAGGTACTAATAGTTTATGCCGGTTGCAACAAGTAATAACCTGTTCCGGCGTAAACAATTTATCTTCGTGCTCCTTGTTGGCACTATATGTATTCTTTACCTCTTGGAAGAATTGTGAGGGCTCATCTAAAACCACAAAAGAATGTTCCTGTACATACTGAAATAAATCAGCGTTACCCTCTACTGACTTCCATGCAATAGGTACTATTTCTGTCTTCTCAAGAGTTTCTAAAGAACGTTGTGTTCCTTGATCAAAACTACGCATAGCATTTATTGTATTATCAAACCACTCAACACGTAGAGGTTCTTGGGTATTAATAGGGAAAATATCCAATATATCTCCGCGCAAACTAAACTGACCAAGTGTCTCCACCTGATCTGTACGCTCATATCCCATATTAACAAGAGCAGTAAGTATTTCTTCTTGCTCTATTTCTTTTCCCACCAGTAATACCATGTTATCTTTGAAAATGCTATCAGGCGTTGGCAACTTTTGCACAAAGGCTTCGGCTGTCACAAAAACTATGCTGTTTTCTCCTGTTCGCATTAGTTCCAGAGCTCCGATACGTTCTGCCAATAATTCTTGATTTTTGGCATCTACGTTAGCTGTAACTAGTCCAGCCGGATAAAGTTCCCGCATGGGTAACTCAGGATAAAAATAGTTTAGCTCTCTAAGATAGGCACGAACATCATCACGTTTAGGTACCAAAAAAACCAATGGACCGGGTAGTTCAATAATTTCTTTTAACGCACATAAAAACCCCGTCTTAACAGGTCCCATTAAGCCGGTAATATTTATAGTCTTTCTCCCTGACTGCCACATAGCGGCTACGTCCTGGACACTATTTATTTTTTTTAGTAAAGCCAAAAACTCATTTTGCATTTAACAATCAACTCATTAAAAAAGGGTTTTAGCTGCTGCCAAAACCCTTTAGTATTTCAAAACAACATACATCAAATAAATCTTATTTATAGCTTAACATGGATATCCTTGCTATTAAAGCTATGTATAGCGTCTACAAAACGAACCGTCCCTGTTGCATAACGCATAGAAACAGTATGTGTACGTACACCATTGCCAAAATATCTTAACCCATGTAGTAAATCGCATTCAGTAATTGCAGTGGAAGTAAACATGCAATCATCACCTTTAACCAAGTCCTCAATGGTCAGAACTCGATTAATGTCGCCAATGCCCATTTTCAGGCAACGAGCAACTTCTGCATCATTTTCCGGACAAAGTCTAGCTTGCATATCTCCCCCTAAACACTTAAGACCGGCAGCGGCTAATACACCTTCAGGAGCTCCGCCCTTGCCAATGTACATATGAACGCCACTGCCCTCAATACCGGCATTTATAATAGGGTCTACGTCACCATCAGTAATAAGTTTAATGCGAGCTCCTGCAGCTCTGACACCGTCAATGAGCTTTTTGTGACGCGGCCTATCCAAAGCAACAACGGTTAAATCGCTTATTTGGCGATCTAACGCCTTAGCAACACGAGACAAATTATCTTCCACCGAATCATCAATATTAATACAGCCTTTGGCACGAGGACCAACGGCAATTTTATCCATATACATATCAGGAGCATGAAGTAAGCAACCCCTAGGAGCAATAGCAATAACCGCAATGGCGCCAGGCTGTCCTTTTGCCACTAGATTAGTTCCTTCAACCGGGTCAACAGCTATATCTACTTCTAATCCACCAGCCCCTACTTTTTCGCCAATATAAAGCATGGGTGCTTCATCCAGCTCACCTTCCCCAATAACAACGGTACCACTTATGTTTACCGTATCAAACATTTTACGCATAGCGTCTACGGCTAATTGGTCCGCACCGTTTTTATCTCCGCGTCCTACACTATGTCCACAAGCGATGGCAGCGGCCTCAGTAACGCGGACAAATTCCATGCACAGTTCTCTATTCATTCTGCAACACTCCTTCTTTCCCAATTATTACACTTTATAAAATAATGTGCAAGGCAAACCACTAAAAAAAACTAAGGGCAAGCATTCTAACAAACATATAAAGTGGTACCAAAAATATAATCAACCATAAAGAGAAACCAAAAACAACAATAGCAGCAGCCCTGCCAAAATTAATCAAATACACGGCTTCTACCGCACGAATAATGAGGTAAACGCACCAAATTCCACCAAAAACCATTACCAAGGGCAAAAGTAAAAGCCATAGACCACCTAGCTTAACACCTAAGAGTGCAACCGGCGTTAATACCAAAAATGGCAATGCCGTAAATCCTAATATACATAAAAGTCCTCGAACATTCCCGGCACCTCCGCCAAATGCATCAATAAGACCATGCAGGAAACAGCCAAAAACAGTCATACCAACAGCCTTAATAACCAGAATGCCTACAAGAACCGCAAAGCGAATCCCTAATGTTTGTTGAGAAAAAATAACATTAGTACAAACGCCAATAAAAGAACCCAAACTAATAGTGAAATAAAATAAACTGCGCCACAAAGTAGGATTTAGAGCTAACTCCGCCATCCCCGTTTTAGTTTCAAAGAGAACGTCAAAGGATTTTCTCCTCATTCAGCTCACCCCTCTGCCCGTGGAGTCATCAACATAGAAGCCCCACCTTTGGCCTCCAAAGATTCTATTATTTTCCCGGCAATTTGGTCTGATATTTTACCGCTGAACCAAGATTTCCAGTTATTCATCCTGCCATATTCAACAGTATTAGGAGTTCCCTCTATGCCAGCCAAAGCTCCGGTAGCATCTAAAGCATCATAGTAATTCCCTATTTCATCCACGAGACCCAAGGCCTTGGCCTGTTTTCCTGTATATACACGTCCATCAGCTAAAATACGTACTTTGTCCATAGGAATCTTACGGCCATTGCTCACCGTAGTTAAAAATTGTTCATACATTTCATTAACCATAGTTTGCAAAATTTGTGTTTCTTCAGGAGTCATAGGACGGGCATTAGACATAATGTCTTTATGTACGCCACTTTTAATCATAACATCACTAATGCCAACCTTCTTATACAATTCTTCTAAGTTTTTAGTTCCCATATATACACCAATGCTACCTGTCAATGTGGAAGCATTAGCATAAATCTTATCACACCCAGCCGCAATATAATACGCGGCCGAGGCCCCTGTATCACTCATTGTTGCAACTATAGGCTTGTGAGAAGTCTCCTTGAATCTTGCGATTTCCCTAGTGATTTCTTCTGCTGCAGTTACGCTGCCACCGGGAGAATTAATGCGTAAAAGCACAGCCTTAACGCTTTTGTCCTTAGCAGCCTCTCTTAGTTCCTGCATAATTCTACCACTAGTAGCGCCTGTTGCTTCAGCGAAAAGAGCCGTACCATCAGCACCTGATTCAATAGTACCTTCAACATTAATAACGGCTACTCTGTCACCCTTTGCTACAGCCACTTTATCTGCATTATAGCTATTTTTTCCACCTAAAAGGGAAATCACAAAAGACAACACGGCTATTAATAAAATAGCACTAATAAAAATTCTTTTAAGCATAGCTATCTCCTTCTACAATATACAATTATTTCTTTTTCATGGCCGCAGCAATAAAGGCCTTAAATAACGGATGGGGATTTGTAGGTCTGGATTTTAATTCAGGATGAAATTGTACGCCCAAAAACCACGGATGTTCAGTTTTAGGTAATTCGATAATTTCTACTAAACGTCCATTTGGCAAAGTGCCCCCCAAAATCAAACCCTTTGCGACTAATTTATCGCGCAATTCATTATTTACTTCATAACGGTGACGATGTCTTTCATAAATAATTGTCTCTCCGTAAGCATCTTCTGTTAAAGTGCCTGGGTAGACTTTGCAAGGATAAATACCCAAACGCATAGTACCACCCTTAATTTCTACGCTTAATTGTTCCGGCATCAAATAAATAACCGGGTAAGGAGTTTTTTCATTGAACTCTGTACTATTGGCACCAGTCATTCCGCATACATCTCTAGCATATTCTATAACTGCGCACTGCATTCCTAAACAAATACCAAAAAATGGAACTTTATTTTCACGGGCATACTTAATGGACTTAATTTTACCTTCTATGCCACGATCTCCAAAGCCTCCTGGGACTAAAATACCATCCACACCTGCCATTACTGCATCCATGTCAGTATCTTCCGGCTCAATACTTTCAGCATTTATATATTTTATTTCCACATCAACATCATTAAAATAACTAGCATGCTTCAAGGCTTCCACAATGCTTATGTAGGCATCTTGCAATTCTACATATTTACCCACAACGGCAATAGTAGCTTTATTGGTATGTATCTTCATAATATTAGCAACCATTTTATGCCATTGTTCCATATCCTTTGGACCGTCTTCCATATCCAATTTCTTTAAAACAATAGTATCCAAACCTTGGTCTTCCAAAAGCATTGGGACCTGATAAATACTAGGTGCAGTAATAGACTGGAAAACTGCGTCTAAATCAACGTCGCAGAACATAGCCATCTTCTCACGCATTTCTTTAGAAATTTCTTTCTCACTACGGCAAACCAAAATATCAGGTGTAATTCCAATACTGCGTAATTCTTTGACGCTATGCTGAGTAGGCTTAGTTTTTAGCTCCCCTGCAGCAGCTATATATGGAACTAAAGTAACGTGAATATACAAAACATCATTACGACCAATGTCTTTTTTGACTTGGCGAATAGCCTCTAAAAATGGTTCGCTTTCAATGTCACCTACTGTACCACCAATTTCGGTTATAACAAAATCAGCATTATCTTCGCGTCCTACACGATATACACGCTCTTTAATTTCATTAGTTATATGTGGTATAACCTGAACTGTACGTCCTAGGTAATCCCCACGACGTTCCTTATCAATAACAGCTTGATAAATACGGCCGGCAGTTACATTAGAGCTTTTTGATAAGTTTATATCAATGAAGCGCTCATAATGGCCTAAATCCAAGTCCGTCTCAGCACCATCGTCAGTAACAAAAACTTCACCGTGCTGATATGGGCTCATTGTCCCTGGGTCGATATTTATGTACGGGTCAAATTTTTGAATGGTGACCTTGTAGCCCCTGCTTTTAAGTAAGCGCCCCAAAGAAGCCGCTGTAATGCCTTTTCCTAAAGACGAAACTACGCCTCCCGTTACAAAAATATACTTTGTCATATTCTGCCTCCTGTTTTTTGGCACTCGCCAAGTTTTTTTTTACATATGTTCAGGAGCACTAACTCCCAAAATTGATAGACTGTGCTTTAACGTATGCCCAACTGCCTGAATTAAAAGTAGGCGCGCTTGCTGAACATCTTTGTTAACACCTAAAACGCGGCACTGATTATAGAAGGAGTGGAACATGCCTGCTAAATCATAGGCATAATGTGCTATACGATGTGGTGCCCGCTCACGAGCAGAACTGGCAATAAGCTCTTCGTATTCGCCCAATTTTTTAATTAAATCGATTTCAACTTCCTCTGTTAACGAATTAAGAGGAGCATTTAAATCAATTCCAATACCCTCTTCAGACATTTGATGCATGATACTGCAAATACGCGCATTGGCATATTGGACATAATAAACAGGATTATCACTAGAATGCTCCGTTGCCAAAGTTAAGTCAAAATCTAACTGACTATCTATGGAACGCATAATGAAGAAATAACGAGCAGCGTCAGTGCCAACTTCTTCAACCAATTCATTCAACGTAACGCTCTTGCCTGTACGTTTTGACATCTTTACTAATTCCCCATCACGATACAAACTAACCATTTGCAAAATTAAAACTTCCAGTTGTTCAGGCTTGTAACCCAAAGCTCCTACAGCTGCTTTCATTCTTGCAATATAACCATGATGATCAGCACCCCAAAGATTTATTACTCTATCAAAACCACGTTGGAATTTATTTCTGTGGTAAGCAATATCTGCTGCCAAATAAGTCGGAACTCCATTATCACGAATAACTACACGATCCTTATCATCCCCATAAGCTGAAGATTTAAGCCACAAAGCTCCGTCCTTCTCGTACATATCACCTGTACCCAATAAATAGTCGCAAACCTCTTTAATACAGTTCGCATCATGCAGAGTTTGCTCACTAAACCAAACATCAAACTCACAATTAAAGGCCTTCAAATCTTCCTTTAAAGCAGCTAATTTCTCCTCTTTAGCAAGGATTTTAAACTGTGCAAGTCTTTCGGCTTCATCCATCTTAACAAATTTATCACCATATTTAGCCTTAATTCTCGTTGCTGTGTCAATAATATCTGTCCCATGATAGCCATTTTCAGGGAATTCACATTCCACAGCAAAAAGTGCTAAATATCTAGCATTAACAGACGCCGCTAAGTTATCCATTTGGTTTCCTGCATCATTGATATAATATTCACGTTCAACATTGTAACCAGCTGCCAACATAAGGTTAGCTAAGGCACTGCCGACGGCTGCACCACGACCATGGCCTACATGCAAAGGTCCTGTTGGATTAGCACTAACATATTCCAATTGTATTTTTTCCGGATTTTCTTGTTTCAAATTACCATATTCATCTCCGGCTTTAACTATTTTTTCTAAAAGCTCATAGAGCCAATCTTGTTTTAAATAAAAATTAATAAAACCCGGACCGGCGATTTCAGCTTTTTCCACATAGGGAGCCGCCAAATTATCCACCAAAGCCTGAGCTAAAACCCGTGGGCTGCAATGAAGCGCTTTCGCTGCCTGCATAGCAAAATTAGTAGCAAAATCGCCAAATTCCTTTTGTGGTGGAACCGTTAATAATACTTCAGGTAATTTTCCATCTTTAATTGTACCCATAGCAATAGCTTTTTGGGTAGCTTCTAAAATAGAGCTTGCTAATGTTTCCTTAATACTCACTACTTGCATCCTCCTCAATCACTATATCCAAAATAATCCTTCCATTAGTCTCTTGACCAACTTCAAGTTCATATTCAACATGTAAATTCCAAATTTCTTGATGTTTTTTGACTTCTACTACAGTAGTCGTCGATTTAATCGGGATAGTCAGATAAGGCGTGGCATACACGCTTTCACATGGATAACCAACAATATATTCCTGTCGATTATTATATGTCCCAGTACGCAATATGGTTACACTATTTTCATCCCACTTTATAGTGGTTTTAGTGCCTTCCATCCCAGTTAAACTTGTTTCTTCGTAGACAGCATAATATTTGTCAAAACGCTTAGCCATTTTTCCATAAGCAACAATAGTTATTTTATCAGGATTTGTAAGCTGGCCACTAAAACTATGAATTGTTATTTTTATAGGTTTCATCCGTTTCTCCACAAAAGTAAAGGGTTGCCCCCTTTATCATCATTGATACCATGTTGAAAAGAAAAGGAACAAGCCCTCCAAGATACTATTTTATTGGCTTTTTCTCGAAAAACAGGAAAAAGATATACAAAACATGAAAACTTACATAAGTAATTATAATATATGGAGTATTTTTTCACAAGTCAAAAGCCTTTTTTTTTCCATATTTATTGCTTGCCTATAATTGTGAAATAATTGTATAATTAAAAAGTATTAATTTTTCCGAAGGGTGCGTGTTTGCATGCAGATAGAAACAGGCTCGATTATAGCCTTAGTTTTATATTTTTTAATTTTAGTAGTGATTGGACTTGTAAATTACAAAAGCAAAGAGGATTTAGAGGGATATGTCCTTGGTGGTCGAAAACTTGGTCCTTGGGTAACTTCCATGAGTGCAGAAGCCTCTGACATGAGTGGTTGGATGCTTATGGGTTTACCGGGATACGCCTATTTATCGGGCGTCAGTGCCTTTTGGATCGCCATTGGGCTAGCTCTGGGTACTTGGGCTAATTGGTCTTTTATTGCCAAACGTTTGCGTATTTTCACCCAGGTTGCCAATAATTCTATTACCTTACCTGAATATTTCGAAAACCGCTTTATGGACAAAGCAAAAAAAATACGCCTAGCTTCCTCTATTTTCATCTTTATTTTTTTCCTTATTTATACTTCTGCCAGTTTTGTAGCAGGAGGCAAACTATTTAACACCGCTTTTGGCCTAGATTATCAGTGGTCATTACTTTTAACTGCAGGAATTGTAGTCTTTTATACACTGGTTGGTGGATTTGCGGCTGTATGCTGGTCTGACTTTTTTCAGGGCGGTTTGATGTTTTTCTCCGTTCTAATTGTCCCTATAACTGCTATATACTATATTGGTGGGATTAGTCAAACAATATCCCGTTTAACCATAATTAATCCTAATTACTTCAACATGTTCACCGATGCTACCGGTAGTAGTTTAAGCATAATTGGCATCATTTCCCTCCTAGCTTGGGGATTAGGTTATTTTGGTCAGCCACATATTTTGGTTCGCTTCATGGCCATCAGTTCCCCCAAAGATATAAAACAAGCTACAAAAATTGCTATGACATGGGTAGTAATATCACTCTTTGCTGCTGTTATGGTAGGACTGGTAGGGCGTGTATACTTAGGTGATGTCCTTGTTGGAACCCAATCAGAAACTGTATTTATGCGTATGAGTTCTGATTTTTATAGTTCCTTCTTAGCCGGCATTATTACTGCTGGCATACTAGGTGCTATTATGAGTACTTCTTCCAGCCAGCTTTTAGTAGCCTCCTCATCAATAACTACCGATTTTTACAAAACTTTATTGCGCCAAAACGCAACTGTCAGCGAATTGGTAATTGTCAGTCGTCTAATGGTTGTGGTTGTTGCCGGTTTATCATTATTATTAGCGTTAAATCCTGATAGCATGATACTAGAGATTGTCTCTTATGCTTGGGCCGGTTTTGGTGCCGCGTTTGGTCCTTTGATTATCATTTCTCTTTTTTGGAGGAAGATGACTTTAAATGGCGCTCTTGCAGGAGTAATAGTAGGTGGTGTAACTGTATTATTGTGGAAAAACTTCATGGGCTTTACTGGTCTGTATGAAATAGTTCCCGGGTTTATATTTTCTACCATTGCTATTTACATTGGCAGCCTTATGAGTAAAAATCCAAGTAGAGAAGTCACCTCAAAGTTTGACGAAGCAAAATTTCTTTATACAGCAGAAGAAAATAAATAGTATGATAGATTTCTAAATTATTAAAACGTCTTAGTTTAGACCTTAAAAGCAAAGAGACACACCGAAATTAACTTTCGGTGTGTCTCTTTTTATCCAAGGATTCTATTACCAGTTTTAGAAGTTATATCTGAAACCTAAATTAACCCCCCAGTCTTTTGTTACTTCTCCACCACTAATACGTGATATATCGAAATACATGTTGGATTTTTTACTAAACGAATAATTGAACCCCAAACCATACTCAACACCTGTTCCACCAATGCTATCTTTGTATTGAGCACTTCTGCCATCTGCTTTTACATTTGTTACTATATCTCCGTTAAAATCATGCAAAACAGCGGCTTTTACATAAATATTAGACGCTTGTCCAACTTTTCTACCAGCAATAAAACCTCCTCGCAAGATAACGCTATTCATGCTGTCATTAGCCACATCCATACTACCGTCTTTAGTTGTCACGGTATAATCACTACTTCCTAACCGTACATAACTAGCACGAACCATAGGTTCAATAAACCAATTGTTCTTTAAAGCTTTACGATACCCATATTGGATTGCTAAACTAACTGCATTACTATTAAAATCGCCATCCATCTTTTGCGCTATGGTTCCTCCATAAGCAGATGTGTCACTATCGACTTTACCTACTTTGGCAATAATGTCGCAATGATGCCCGTTATTGCCAAGCCAAGTTCCGTATAAAGCACCTGCTGAAGTTTTTACTGTTCCGTCACCGCCGTAGACAGTAGTATCGCCTTTAGCATAAGTTCCTGCGATACCAACGATCCAGTTTTCACCCACTTTATGGTCGTAGCCAACTTCAATACCATTATATTTATAAGTACTATCGCTACTAACACCGTTTACTTTTGTTTTGCCACCTACATATTTTGCCCATACGCCATTATCCTTACTGTCAGAAGTATTTCTAAGCTCTCCTAAACGATCCATCAAGGTTTCATCAGCCCCGAATGCAGATACCGCAGCTCCTGCAGCTATTTTATTTGCATCCTGAGCAGCTTTTTGTGCAGTAGACTGAACGGCTTGTTCCGTGGTTACATCCGTCAAAACTAGATTTCCATCAACTAAACTTGCAGTTCCTTGATAGAGATAATTCCATACTCCATTGTCATAGGCTGTTTTGTTCACGTTATAAGTAGCTTCCGGTGACTCTTGAGCGTTTTCAATCAAGATAACGGAGTTATTCAAACTACCGCTTGTTACTCCCATATACCCATTACGCATACCTTGGTCAAATACGGAAATATTATAAGTGCCATCGCCTGTTACAGTATTAAAGGACTTAATTAAATCACCCGTCCCGGCTGTGCCACCGTAAACACCATTAGCATTAGTACGCATAAATAAATCATTAGTACCTTGAGCGTTCATATCATTTGTTTGTAAAGTACGATAAGAAGTTGCATTGTATTTATCCGCCATATTGCTATCGTCATAGAAATACACCGTACTATTATTTAAGGTGGTTGCATTACCTACGTACAAATGCTCTAGATTATCCATCAAATTTAGCCTTGAATTACTCATATTTAGGTTTCCTAACGAACCATGATTAGGATATCCAATAGTACCAAACACCGCAGTGTTGGAAAGCAGGCTTAAGGTACTGTCTGTGGCATTTACATTTCCCACAAAAGTAATTCCGGCATCCTTCGCATCAAAAAGCAATGTACTATTATACACATCCACCGCATTAGTATTTCCACCTACGAAAATGCCGCCAGTTTCGCTAACAAAGGACATTGTACTATACCCGCCGGTAATACCATATGAGGAGTTTACACTATAATCACCATAACTCATAGCATCCCCAATAATACTTATAGCACCTGTAGTATGTATGTCTACATTGGAACTATTAGCCAGCAAACCAACCGCCGTATTATTACTACTGTCATCTTCACTATATGCAGTGGCCATTGCTGTAAAAGAGTCAGCATTTACGATAAAACTGCTATCATTCACTGAAATTGCCCTTGCTAAAGTACTAGGCGGTTGAATATCCTGCAACATATTGTTCAATACAAAATAATCTGATCCGCTGCCACTAGCAACCGCATTTACAACAAAATCACCTGCAACGTTATACGTATTGTAAGATTCATTGGAAACTTGTATAGCATAAGCACTGTTTGTTAACCTTGCATTTTCAGAATCGGCAGAAATAATTAAACCTCCTGCAGAACTAACAGCTAGCTTAGTGCCATCTATTACAAGTCCCTGAGATTCCGCTACAAGTCCGTTACCATTTTCGTCACCAACACCACTTCCAGCTGTGGCAACCGCACTAATCTCTTGCGTCGTAAGAACCATGCTAGAATCTGTTAAAGACATTCCTGTCGCATAGGCACTTCCACCTATCCCACTAATTCCATCGCTGCCACTTATACCGTCTGAGCCAGTATCTCCGGTTGCACCAACAGTCCCATTTATACCAGCGGAGTTATAACTAGCGTCGTTAATGTTAGCAGCCGTCAACCCCATAATCGGAGTAATATAAGATGTAGGTGTAGAACCGGTATTAACCCATCTCAAGAACGGGTATGTTCCAAAGGCTTGTACTTTCCACAATGTAACTTGACCATTTTGAATCGTCACATTCCCGCTGTAAACAAAATTCTCTCCGCCAGAACCTCCCAGTCCTGCCGCACCACCTGCGCCACCACTACCACCAGTGCCTCCTGCACCTCCAATACCACCGGCCGCTCCATTGCCGGCTGTAGCCGTGGCCTTAATCTCCCCGATAACAGCCGTAGTGTTAAGATTGCTACCACTAAACCCTATCGCGCTAGCATTGCCCCCGTTACCACCTATACCACCAGT
>JAAYAE010000160.1 GCA_012719555.1 Acholeplasmataceae bacterium
CCTATAAGCACTACTACAGCTGCCAATACACCTATGGGTCCCGTTTCCCACAACATTTGAGCGACAGTATTAATAACCATAGCAATAACACCTGTTGCCAATCCCAAAGCAAAAAGTCTGGAATAACTTAGCAAATCGCTGACGTACCCGCTGATATTATAAAGCGTAAGCAACCCGCCAAAAAACTTAGCAATAATTCCTTTCTTTTCTCGTCCTCCAGTAAAAACAATAGTTGCAGCTCCCAATATTGCCAAATATTTTCCTATTTCACTAGGTAAAAGTGCCATAAGGAAAAGGCCTAAAAACATTACCAACCAGGAAAGTTCATCAAAAATTGCTGCCCATACATTTCCACGCTTAACTTCCAAATACATTTTCATACACATGCCTGTGCCCAAATGCAAAGCACCTAAACCAAAGCACAAAGCCAGCATCTTTAGAGGTTCTTTCATAGGGGCAAACAATAATGGACGCCATTCTAATCCAAACCATCCGCCAAATAAGATACCCCAAATAACTGTTGATATACCTCCAAAAAAAATAACAGTAAGCAATTTACCCGTAGAATCTTGGGGTTTAAAAAGCTTAAGGACAATATACAGTAAAATTGTTAAAACCAGTCCATATCCAGCATCCGATAACATCATACCAAAAAAGATAAAATGAAATGGTGCCATCATGAAATTTGGATCTAAAGACCCTATCTTAGGGCGAGAATACAATTCTGTAACAAATTCATATGGCCGGGAAAGCTTACCGTTTTCCATTACAGTAGGAGATATTTCCCCTTCTTCAGGTTCAACAAAATTTAAGTCATAGGCCGACGTAACTTCTTTTACAGCTCTAACAACTTCATCTGTTTTATCTGCTCTTACCCACCCTTGCACGAAAAAGGTTTTTTGTGTTTCCAATCCACCTGCCGCCATACGATCTTGTTTAGCAATTAGTTGATCATAATAAAGTTGCAGCTCATCTCTTCTACCTGCAACTTTTTTGGCCTCTTCCTCCAAATTATCCGCTAAAGACTCTTTCATTCTAGCAGCATCTGTTAAATCTGCTGCAATTTCTCGCGCCAACCCTATCCGCTTTGGGAAAACTACATCTGCAAAATCATGAGCCTTGAGGAAATGTTTAACTTCGGGGCCATCAGCCTTATAGGCAAAAACAACTATAGCCCGCCCTTCAGGTGCTTCATCCAAGACAATTACTTCTGCAGTCAAATCTTTTATATCCGCCAAAAACTCATCTTTAGTTAATTCCGGCATATAACCTGCAAAATAAACACTAGAAACCGTAGCCCCCAAGGCTTCTAGGGGAATATCTAATTTCAGCCAAGGTTTAAGAGCTTCTGCCTGTGCCAACATGGTTATAGCTTCATTCCGCAGTGAACTTATTTTATCTTCCAGTGTTGCTACCTGCTGGGCTAACCCCGCCGCCTCCGGAGTATTTTGAAGGAACTTAGTATAAGACACCGGAGTACGCGATGCTAGAAAGGAACTTTTACCAACATGCATGTCCATGAACTTAATAGCACCATGTGTTTTTTCCACTTCATTTCCAACATTTTCTGCACCAGGCAGCCCCTTCTCTTCCGCAGAAGGTATTAACATAATATTACCCTCCCGCTGCAATGCCAAGAGGATGGAATCGCGGTCTTCCTTAAGCGCATATAACATTGCTTTTTTCATTGGAACCAACATGTTAGACCACAACCTTTTCTACTATATAAGCTACCGTTGCTGCCAGTTTTTCACGAGCAGCTCGTGCCTGCGCACGGTCAAGCCGTGCACGCTCATCCACCAGGGCTTTAGCTTTTATCTTTGCCTGAGCTTCTGATGTTGCTATTGTTTTCTTAGCAGCCTCTCGTGCTGCCGTTATCATGGCTTCCGCATTTGCTGTGGCTTTATCTTCAGCTTCTCGAAGCATATTTCTTGCTGTAAGATTTGCTTCTCGCTTAGCTTCTGCCGCCGCCTCTTCCGCAGCCTTGATTTCCTCCAACATAGACAATTTTCTCACCACCTTTATCCATATAAATAATTAACAAACATCTTATAAGCGCACAAAATACCGTTTTCACCTTAATGTGAAACCGGTATTTGGATATTAGTATGTGAAACTTTTTTCGTTGCAATAAGCACAATCATTATCATTTCAGCGTTCCTCCCATACTGTCCTTACCCTAGTAGCGGCAATTCTCGTTGAGATCGCCTAGAATTACTCTAGCTGCTCAATAAAACATACTGTTATTACTTACACAAAAATCTGAAAATTCCTTCTTTTTTATTTTTTTATTTCAAATTAACTAGCTTAAAAACATTCTCTGTATCCGGTAACATATGTTTTGCTAAACGAATTCCTCTATCTAAATCGGCGGTAAAACAAATTGTAGTGCTGCCTTGCCCTTGTGTTTTAGCACAACCATTTGCTGCCAGCACTTTTATAGCCTCCCTAGCCGTTTCTTCTGCCGGGTCTATAATATTAACATCGTTACCTAACGCATTTTCTATTTCTTTTCTGATAAACGGATAGTGCGTACAGGACAAAATAAGGGTATCAGCACCTGCTGCCTTGAGTTTATCTGTATATTCAGTTACCGCTTCTGCCAGCTCTGTAGAAGCAAATTTTTCACCTTCAATAAGTGGCACAAATTTAGGACAAGCTATGGGTGCCACGCAAGCCGTGGGGTCAATAGCTAAAATAGCATCCTTGTGCGCGCCTGTTCCAATGGTAAACTCAGTGGCAAAAACTCCGATTTTTTTTTCTTTGCTTGCTGCTAAAACCAACTCGGCACCTTTAGACATACCAACTATATCAAACTTATGTTCCTTTTTGAGTGTCTCAACACCTAGTACAGTTAGTGTATTACAAGCAACAACAACTAATTTTACTCTTTTTTCATCAAAGAAACACAACATCTGTTCCACAAAAGCACGCACTTCTTCTTCTTTACGTGGGCCATATGGTGTTCGTGCCGTATCTCCTAAATAAATGAAGTCTTCTGCCGGTAACATAGTCCGCAGACATTTCAAAACACTTACTCCACCAACACCGGAATCCAGCACCCCGATTGGCATATCTTTTTTCAACATAATTCCACCTGGCTTTCTCCTTATCGGCTCTGATATTGTGTACAATGCTATTATACTATGAAATAAGATAATCTTACATATTTACACGAAAAATATGCTAAAATATTTGTAGGTGAAAATATTTGGGGGCGATAGCTGTTGAGCGACAAAACTTTATCAAAAATAGCTTGGCTAAGATTTTGGGCTAGGATGTTTGATTATTTTTTATTTGGGTTCATTTTTCTTGTTTTAACTTCACACATTCCCAACTTCACAAAATATCCGCTCGTTTTCTTCTTTACTCAAATTATTTTTCTTGTCTGTTCTGAAGCAATGTTCATAGCAAGAACAGGAACTACTCCCGGCAAAAAATTCTTAGGTATTCATATTGTTGGAAAACAAACGTGCATTATACCATTTCAGATAGCTTTATATAGAACCTTTTGGGCTTATGTGAAGGGACTGTGGCTAGGTCTTCCTGTTATTATGTTCATCCCTGCCTGGTTTAGCAAAAGGCGCTATATAAAAACCGGTACTACCATTTGGGATGAAGCCGCACAAACAGAAATCATTATGTCCCCAAGCAATTTTTTCCGTAGGGTCATGTTCGTAATTGTATTTATACTAATTATGTTCTTAATAGGCAACTATAGTTTATTACAACAAGCAGTTCAACAAGCAAAATAAAAGCAAAGTCTCTGCAACTAATTTGCAAAGACTTTGTTTTTATTTTATTC
>JAAYAE010000161.1 GCA_012719555.1 Acholeplasmataceae bacterium
ATATAAACAATACTAGTTAACAGCGAAGGAGATTCAAAAATTTGGATTGCTTTGTTGCTTTTTAGTTGATCAAGTTGGTCCATAGGAATACCTGCCGCTATATCAAGATCGCCACTTTCCAACTGTAACCTTTCTGCAGACGGATCTTTAATAACTTTGAATAATATTGTCTTAATAGCAGGCTCCTTACCAAAATGATTCTTGTTCATAACCATTTTAATATCTTGTCCGGGATTGAATTCTGTTAATTCATACATTCCTGAGCCCATAGTATGAGCAGCTAAATAATTTGATCCTTTGTCTCCATCTTTTTCATGTTCCATTACTTTAGGATTTACTATACCTGCTGCGTTAACAGCCATAGTATCAAGAAATGGTGCAAAAGGTTGTGCTAATTTAAATACAACCGTATCAGCGTCAGGAGTTTCAATGGATTTTACAGGTTTAAAATAATCGGCAGGGCCTTTTTTTACAGCCATAACACGCTCAACAGAGAATTTTACCGCTTTAGAATCTACAGGAGTTCCATCGGCAAACTTATGACCTTTTTCTAAATTAAAAGTCCATGTTAAACCATCATTGCTGACAGTCCATGATTTTGCAAGGGAAGGACCAACTTCGGTACTAGCTTTACCGTTAGTTGTTTTCTTGTATTGAACGAGTCGTTCGTAGCAAGGATAGCTTACCTTCCAGGCTTTGTTGTCCATCGCCACTGCTGGATCAATACTAGCTAGATCTACGGGTAATCCTACAACGAGAGTGTCTTTCGGCGTTTTTTCACTTGTTGCGCTCTTACTTCCGCCACAACCGGCTACTACAATCATAACCACAAACATTAGCAAACAAATAATCTGCTTTCTCAAAATTACTACACCTCTTTCTAAATTGTCACATTGTTTTGGGCAAGACAAAAAAGGCACAGAATCCCTCAGGATTCGGCGCCTTTGCCATTACTGCTCTTTTTAAATTATCTCAATTGTACTCCCGCTATATTGTGATGTCAAGCATGTATACATTTGTTTTAAACCAAATTAGGCAAATTTAACTAAATTTGGTTTTTAGTGTAACCATTAAGCCTTTGGTTACTTGTCATCGGGATTTGGTAGAAAAAATGAAGCCAATGCAGCCACAACAGCAATACTAGTCAACAATTGCATTGTTGCCACTAAACCATAGCTATCAGCAAATTTACCAATTAATGGCACCATTATTCCACCTATACTAACAGAAAGGCCCATAGTCACACCAGAGGCAAACCCTATGTTACGTGATAAATAACTTTGTCCTAAAACAACTACAGAACTAAAGGGAGAAAACATAGCCAATCCCATTGGTATCATGAGTATGTAAGCCGTCACATGATTGGTAGTAAGAGACAGCAAACCAACAATAGGTGCCAAAAGCACATAACTCATGCGCACAATTTTCAAATAGCCAAACCTATCAGCCATAAGTCCGCCTATAAGTGTCATAACAACCCCTAAGGAAAATAACAATGTAAGTGCAGACCCTGCGGCAGCGGCTGAAAGTCCAAGAACATCAACCCAATAAAGAGGAATAAAACTTCTTAGCCCGCAACTAACAATGGAGCTGCAAACAATGACCAGCGTCAAATGAGCGAAGGCATTCCAATCATTATCATGAACCGGTTCTTTATGCTCAGAAAGATGCATGGCAGCCTTTTCAGAAACCTCTGCACGTACGATTTCATTCTTCATTTTGGGAACAAGCCACATTAAAATAAAAGCCATAACTATGGCAATGAAACCAAATACTGTTATTCCTTTTATGCCAAAAGCCGTAATAACGGCAACAGCAACCACGGGTCCTACTGCAAACCCTCCATTTCCGCCGACAGAAAAAATGCTGAGAGCCGTGCCTCTTTTTGTCCCTGAAACTTTATTAACCATACGTGTAGCTTCCGGGTGAAAAATCGCACTGCCTATGCCGCTTATCGTTATTAAGGCAAAAATAACCCAATAATTCTGAAATAAACCGGATAACCCCAAAAATACGCCTGACATTAAAATTCCAAGAGACATATACCATGAGCGAGATTTTTTATCAGCAAGCCAGCCAAATGCAGGCTGTATTACTGATGCTAGAAAAGAAGAAGCAAATATCAAACCCGCTGCTGCGCTATAATCTAAGCCATATGCAGCAACAAAAAACGGTAAAATAGCCGGAAGTGCTCCCCCTGTAATATCATTGGACAAATGTGCCAATGATAATAAATAAACATATTTCTTATTCAAATAATAACCCCCTTTATATGCTTTTTTCTTTCTTATTACTCTTTAGTGACAGTGCATTAAGATCATTAAAAAACCGTAATAGTATCTGCTGTTCCTGAGAACTATAAGTTCTAATAACAGCCATTTTTTTCTTGGTAGCCTTAAGATGGCATTTAGCATGAGTATCATATAGCTGTTTGCCTGACTCTGTTAATTTATAATAAATTTCTTTTTGATTGTCAGGTAATTGATAGCTTGCAATCAAACCACGTTGTAACAGTTTTTTATTTATTTTACTTATAGCGCCTCTAGTCATACGCATCATTTCTGCAATTTTAGTAACATTGGCTTGACTAAGTTTCCCAATAGCATTTATACAATGTATTTCAGCTAGATGAATTTCAGCAAAAGCTTCTTCGTCACCGTGTTGGATAGTGCTTGCATATTCCTGAAACAAGGTTACTTCTTTTAATACTTTGTTAGCTATACCCATATAGATTCTCCTTTCGTTTCCATGGAAACAATATAACTA
>JAAYAE010000162.1 GCA_012719555.1 Acholeplasmataceae bacterium
CGCCGTAGCGAGTCTGTTTTTTTATTTTTTATTATGCTCGTACAAAATTCGTAAACCATCTAAAGTCAAGAATGATTCTACTACATCTACATGCTCAGATTCGGCAGCCATTGTGTTAGCAAAACCACCTGTAGCAATTACAAAAGCTTGACCTCCCAGCTCTTCTTTCATGCGGGCAACAATACCATCCATTTGACCAACAAATCCAAAAATAACACCTGACTGCATAGCTTTTACTGTATTTCTACAGATAACTTTATTAGGCTTTTTTAACTCAATTCTAGGTAATTTAGCAGCTTTTTGAAACAAAGCCTCTGTGGAAATTCCAATGCCCGGAGCGATTGCCCCACCTAAGTACTCTCCATCGGGAAGCAAAGCACAGAAAGTTGTCGCCGTACCAAAATCTATAATAATCAAATTGCCTTTATCCTTATATTTTGTGTGCGCAGCCACTGCGTTAACAATACGATCAGCACCAATTTCTCTAGGATTGTCATAACGTAAAACCAAACCTGTTTTGATACCGACGCCAACTACTACCGGGTTTATATCAAAATAACGTTTACACATATTGCACAATGGCACTAAAAGTGGCGGAACAACTGTAGAAATAATAATAGCGCTTACCTTTGTCATATCCACATGAGTATAAGCAAACATGCTACTTAACAAGATACCATATTCATCTGCAGTCTTGGATCTATCACTGGAAAAGCGCCAATGTACTAAAAGCTCCTCGCCTTCATAGACACCTGCTACTACATTGGTATTGCCTACATCAATTACTAATAACATCTAATTTCCTCCCTACGGGTGGTTTCTATTAGCCCTTTGCTGCGCTAAACAGACCTGCCGCTAATAATGCTTTACGCACTTTCGCTCCTACATACGCAGCAATTGCTGCCTTTATTATATCAAAAGGTAGAAAAGGTGCAATAGATAAAAGCATAGATTTTTCCCAAGACATAGGTTTTTGCAAAAAATATTCAAAACTCAATTTAAATCCAACAAGGCCGATTACATAGCAAATTATCATAGCAAAAGCCAAATAGGCAAAGTTTTTAATAAAAGCAGCCTGTAAATCGTTACTTGTAAACTTCCCTACAAGCCAGGAACAAACAACGAACCCAACAATAAAACCTCCTGTAGGCCCCAAAAGCATCACAGCACCAGCCTGTCCTTGGTTGAAAACCGGTAAACCCAAGCATCCCAAAATAATCCAGGTAATAATACTAATCGGCCCCCATTTAGGTCCCAATAAGAACCCGCTAAGCATAACAATAAAAGGTTGTAATGTATGTGGTACAGGTCCTATAGGTATAACTATATAAGAACTAATAATTACTAAAGCAGTAAAAATTCCTGACAAGAGCATCTCTCTTATTTTCATTATTCGTATTTACCCCTTTTTGCTTTAGCAGGACGAATGGATACATCTCCCGCTACTACTTTTTCAATTACGCCGTTGCCTCTGTCTACTATAAGCAACCCATTCTCATCAATATCAATAGCTGTTCCCGTATAGGTCATATCAGGTGCAATAACCTTCACTTCTTTGCCAATAGTGGTAGAATATTGCCGCCATAATTTAAGAATAGGAGCAAAACCCTCGGACAAAACAATTTCATAAAGGTCTTCTAAATTTTTTAATACTGCCGCTAATAATTCTACACGATTGATTTTTTCTTTACTTACGTCTGCAAGGGATATGGCAGAATCTCGTAACTCAGCCGGCACTTTCGACCTAGGCACGGAAATATTTATCCCGATACCAATAACAATATAATTTATATGCCCAAACTCAGCACTCATTTCCGTTAAAATTCCAACTAACTTCTTACCTTCCAGCAAAATATCATTAGGCCATTTAATGGCAGCCTTTACCTTAGCATAATCATTAATTGAGCTAACTACAGCAACTGCAGCTAAGAGAGTGCACTTAGATGCTTCATCAGGCATAAATGGCGGTTTTAAAATTACCGAAAACCATAATCCATCACCGGCTGGGCTAAACCAACCACGTGATAATCGTCCTTTTCCTCCGATTTGTTCTTCCGCAACACAAACAACACCATTAGCACATCCTGCATTTGCCAAAGTTTTGCCCATTTCATTCGTTGACGTAACAGATTCAGTATACCTTACCTGACGCCCCAACCATTTTGTCTTTAATTTTGAAATAATTTCCGCTGGCAGCATTTTATCAGGGACACTGGTAAGCACATAGCCTTTTTTAGGTAAAGCTTCTATAGCATAACCTTCTTTTTTTAGGACTTGGATATGTTTCCAAATTGCAGTTCTAGAAATTTTTAATTGCGTAGATAAAGCTTCTCCTGAAACAGGCTCTGGGCTATTGATTCTCAAAATATCTAATATTTTTGTACGCACAATAACAGCTCCTTTTAACGTTATCCAAAGTATATCACCAGGTTAACCATAGGTCAATAAAAATTCTAGCAAAAAGGACACACCTCGAAAGGTATGTCCTTAAAATTTATGACTAAAACATTTATTGAGCAGTAGGTACAGGTGCAGTCACTGGCTTCAAAACTTCATTTTGTTCTTGCTCTGACACAGGAACAGGACCAATCGGTGCCGGCGTTCCTGGTTTTGGAGGATCTTGCTTATGCTCTTCCTTCGGCAATATCTTGCCGTATTCCATTAATTGCTTTACTTCGGAACCTTCCAGGGTCTCGCGCTCAATCAAAGCTTCCGCAATTAAATGTAACTTATCTAGATTATCTGTTAGCAGCTTAACTGTGCCATCATAGGCTTCAGTGATAAACTTACGAATTTCATTATCGATTTGAGCTGCAACTTCTTCACTATAGTTATTTTCTTTGCCAATATCCCGGCCCAAGAAAACTTGTTCTTGCCTGTGTCCAAAGGTTACGGCGCCTAATGTTTCGCTCATACCATATTCACAAATCATTTGACGTGCTAACTCTGTGGCACGCTGTAAATCATTACTGGCACCGCTGGAAATCTCATGCAACACTAAGGACTCAGCTACACGACCACCCAGAAGTAACTTCAATTCGTCTAACAATTCACTTCTGGTTGCATAATAACGATCTTCCTTAGGTAAGCTCAGAGTATAACCGCCTGCTCTGCCACGGGGAATAATTGTTACCTTATGTACAGGATCTGTATGGTCTAATAACATCCCAACCAAAGTATGTCCACCTTCGTGATAAGCAGTCAATTTCTTTTCGTTATCACTAATGACTCTACTCTTACGCTCAGGACCCATCATAACCCGTTCTGCAGCCTCTTCCATTTCATTCATAGTAATTGTCTTTTTATCACGGCGTGCAGCTAAAAGTGCCCCTTCGTTTACCAAGTTACTTAAATCAGCACCGGTAAATCCAGGCGTACGACGGGCTAAAACGCCCAAATCTACATCTTTATCAACTGGTTTTCCCTTAACATGTACTTTTAATATTTCTTGACGTCCTTTGATATCAGGACGGTCAACTACAATCTGCCTGTCAAAACGGCCTGGTCTTAACAATGCCGGATCCAAAATATCAGGACGGTTAGTAGCCGCTATCATAATAATTCCTTCATTTGCACCAAACCCATCCATCTCTACCAACAATTGATTCAGAGTCTGCTCGCGTTCATCATGTCCACCGCCAAGACCTGCGCCTCTTTGGCGTCCTACTGCATCAATTTCATGGATTAATACGATACAAGGAGCATTTTTCTTTGCTTGCTCAAATAAATCACGCACACGTGAAGCACCTACGCCAACAAACATCTCAACGAAATCTGAACCGCTGATACTGAAAAAAGGTACACCGGCTTCACCGGCTACAGCTTTAGCTAACAAGGTTTTACCTGTACCCGGAGGTCCAAAAAGCAAGACGCCTTTAGGAATACGTGCCCCAAGGTCATTAAACTTTTTGGGTGATTTTAAAAATTCTACGACTTCTTCCAGTTCTTGCTTAGCTTCATCAGCACCAGCAACGTCTTTGAAAGATATCTTAACTTTTTCATCTCCGTACATTTTGGCACGACTCTTGCCAAATGACATTACCCGGCTTCCGCCGCCCTGACTTTGATTCATTAACAGGAACCACAAACCAACAATCAAGAGCATGGGCAACAATGAAGAAAGCAACGTTGTCCACCAAGGTGGTTGTGGGGGTAATTCCGCTCTTATTTCTACATCACGAGCACGCAATGTATCAATCAATTTAGGATCATTAGGCGTAATTGTAGAAAAATCTGCGCCGGATTTTAACTTACCCGTTATAACATTATCAACAATAGTCACCGATTTAACATCATCCTGTTGAACTTGTTTCATAAAATTTGTATAGGTGATATCGGTTTTGGGAACCGTAGTCGCAGAATAATAATCTATAATCCAAATAGCAACGACGATAATCAGCAAATAAAAACTTACATTTCTAAAAAATTTGCTCACTGTATAACTCCTTCTATTTACATTTTATTACCTTATAATACTACAC
>JAAYAE010000163.1 GCA_012719555.1 Acholeplasmataceae bacterium
ATCCTGTGTATAATTCATATAATACAATGAATGAATAGAAAAAGGGCGTCGTGGTTCCCGTTTTTCTGCATTATACAAAGCGAAATAATTGGGAATTAAAATCTTTTTAGGGCAGCCTTCCACACAATATTGACAAGCTGTACAAGGAATTGCAATAGTTTCATTGATAATATCCACAGCTGCTTTAATAGCAGAAAACTCTTCTTGTCCCAGAGGTTTGAAATCTTGCATATAGCCGGTATTATCTTCCAGCTGTTCCAGAGAAGACATCCCGCTTAGTACCATAATAACATTATCATGACTAGCCGCAAAACGAATAGCCCAAGAAGGTATTGACATTTCAGGCTGAACAGCTTTAAACAGCTCTTCTACTTTTGGTGGTACGTTAGCCAGTGTTCCACCTTTAACCGGTTCCATAACAATAATTTTCTTATTATGTTTAACTGCCACATCATAGCATTTATGAGACTGAATAGTATCCGTATCCCAATCCAGGTAATTAATCTGCAGTTGAACAAAATCCACTTCCGGATGTGCTGTTAATATTTCATCCAACAAGTCTGCTTTATCATGGAAAGAAAAACCTATTTTCTTTATTTTTCCTTCAGCTTTTTTCTTTTGCACAAAGTCAAAAGCATCAAGTTTTTCTGCAATAGCATAATTAATCACACCCAAATTATGAATCAAATAATAATCAAAATAGTCAACTCCACATTTCTCTAATTGTTCACTAAATATTCTTGGTAAATCTTCTTTTTTCGTCAAAAACATGGTTGGCAATTTTGTAGCTACAGTAAATTCACTTCTCTTGTGTCTTTTTACAAGTGATTCCCTTAATGCACGTTCACTCTCGTAATCATGATACATATAAGCGGTATCAAAATAGGTGAAACCTCTGGCCAAAAATGTATCCACCATTTTGTTTAATTCTACAAAATCAAAACTTTTAGCATTCTTTGCTCTCAATAATGGTAACCGCATAAACCCAAAGCCCAATTTTTTCGTCATAATTTTCTCCCTGTCATTTTCCTTTGAAGAAGCAACTTTTCTAATTTACCTATATTAATATCACCTTAACTATAACCTATGGAGTTGACTCCATGTCAAGTGGATTTTATGCAAACTAAATAACTGGTTCCATAATATACCACTTTATAGCAAAAAATAAGAGACAGCTACCCTGCCTCTTATGATACTTTTTGTGCCAAACAACGCCATAGCACTTTAGTCAGCTCGTACCTATCCATATTTTCTTCTTTGCAATCGATTAAGTTCCAGGCCTGCCAAAAGGTCTCAATGTCATTTTTATCAAAGAATCTTTTTTGCCGTCCATCCTCTGTTGCATACAAATGTTTCTCTATTTCTGTGCCTTGACCGGCGCCATGATTTTTGTCAAGCACTGAATTAACTCTGAAAAACAAAAAACCATTGGGCTTTAATATTCGCTTTATTTCCGTCAATATATTATATGTAGTATCTTCGCTAAAATAATGCAGTGACAAATCAGCAATAACAATATCTGTAAAATTGTCGGCAAATGGCAGACCATTTGTCATATCAAAACATTTTGCCTTTTTAACCTGTGGAAACCTATTTTGAATATTCTCAATAGCCGTTTCGGCAAAATCACAAGGAATAACGTTTTTCCCTTTTTCTAATAAATATTTTGTATTGTTTCCTGCTCCACAACCTAAATCAATAATAGGGGAATTGCAGGTTTTAATCTCTTTTTCATAGCTATCCAACCAATCATCATAGACTATATCGTAATTTACACGCTTGGCAAATTCACTATTCCAACGTTCTTTGGCAATTTCTTTTGGCCTGGGTTTCAGCATATTAAACTCCTCTATACTATTGATATATTGCTTTATTCTTATAAATTATACCAC
>JAAYAE010000164.1 GCA_012719555.1 Acholeplasmataceae bacterium
AAAGCAGCCCGTCATCTGACGAGCTGTTGCTTATTTATCTTTCATAAATTTAAAATAGTACACCGGCAAAACAATAAGCCAAACAAGAAATGTGCCAATAGCCCATAATATACCATTTTCTATTCCTCGTTTTTTTGCATCTTGATAAACATAATAAGCAAAACCCAGAGAAACAATCGTTCCTATAGATAACATGGAAACACCTCCTCGTTGTTATACAATATATTTTAGCAAAATAAACCATAAATGTCGATAAAAAACGCCGCACAGGAAAATGTGCGGCGTTTAATTATTTTATTTCAGTACCTCTACACAGCGATGACATAGGGTTGGGTGTTCACTATCTTTGCCTACGCTGTCACTATAAATCCAGCACCTCTCGCATTTAGTACCTTCAGCGGCTTTTACACTTACCTTTAAATCCTCGCGACCGGTAGCTTCTGTACCATCTTGCAAGCCCTCAAAGAGAACTGCTTGGGATACAATTAATAAGTTTGGAAGCTCTTTCTCCACAGCCTTTAAAATCCGCAAAGCTTCATCAGTTGCATGTAATTCTACTTTTGCATCTAGAGAATGACCAATGGTCTTGGCTCTACGAGCATTTTCCAAAACCTTAGTAATTTCTCCACGAATTTCAATGAATTCATCCCACTTTGTTTCTAATGCTTCATCGATATATTCCTCGTGTACAGTAGGCCAAGGAAGCATTTGTACGCTTTCAGGAGCATCCACAGGCTTAGTCATAAACTGATAAACTTCTTCCATGGTAAAGCTCAGTACAGGCGTTAGCATAACAATCAAATCATTCATGATTTCGTACATTGCAGTCTGAGCACTGCGTCTTTCCTTAGCTTCTGCTTTGGACGCATACAATCTATCTTTAATAATATCCAAGTAAAAAGCACTCATTTCCACAGTACAGAAATTATGTATAGCATGATACAACACGTAGAAGTCGTAAGCTTCATAGGCTGCAGTAACTTCTTTTTTCAAAAGTTGCGTATGCATTAATGCCCAACGATCCAATTCTTCCATATCTTCGAAAGCTACTTTATCCTTGGTATAGTCAAAATCACTAGTATTACCTAGGATATAACGAATGGTATTACGAATTTTACGATAGACTTCAGAAAGTTGTTTCAAAATCTCCTTAGAAATTCTTACGTCAGCTTTATAGTCAGAAGATGCTGCCCAAAGTCGAACAACGTCAGCTCCATATTGACCAATAACATCATCAGGTGCTACGGTATTGCCAACAGATTTAGACATTTTCTTTCCATCACCATCAACTACATAACCATGAGTTAAAACTGACTTGTAAGGAGCCTTACCGGTACACGCTATAGAAGTTAACAGCGAGGATTGGAACCAGCCACGATGTTGATCACTGCCTTCTAGATACATATCTGCAGGCCATTTTAATTCAGGACGTTCTTTTAATACAGCTTCATGAGATGAACCACTGTCAAACCATACGTCCATAATATCAGTTTCTTTGCGGAAATGGGTATGACCACACTTAGGACATTTAGTACCTGGGGGCAGAATTTCTTCAGCTGTATGAGCCCACCACGCATCAGAGCCCTCTTTGCCAAACAAAGTTGCTACTGCATCAATAGTCTCGTCATTAATTAAATGCTCGCCACATTCTTCGCAATAAAAAATCGGAATAGGTACTCCCCAAACACGTTGGCGAGAAATACACCAATCATGACGATCTGCAACCATATTATGAATACGAGACTCGCCCCAAGCAGGAATCCATTTAACTTCGTTTGCAATAGCATCCAAAGCAGCCTTGCGGAAACCGTCTACAGAAGCAAACCATTGCTCTGTAGCGCGATATATAATTGGTTCCTTACAACGCCAGCAATGAGCATATTGGTGACGTATTGTTTCTTTACCCAAAAGTGCGTTTATAGAAGCCAAATGTTTTAACACTGGAATATTAGCATCAAAAACGTTCATTCCGGCAAATAAAGGCCCTGCTTCTTCCGTTAATTTACCTGAAGCATCTACAGGAGAAATAATTGGCAGCTTGTAGCGCATCCCTGTTTCAAAGTCTTCCTGCCCATGTCCAGGAGCCGTATGTACACAACCTGAACCAGCATCTAAAGTAACATAGTCGGCCAAAACAATGAGTGAGTCTCTATCCATAAATGGATGCCTAGCTACAGCAAACTCTAAATCTTTACCAAGTACAGTTCCAAGCACATTAGTGAATTCACGCTTACAAGCCTTACCAACAGCACCTAATAAATCTTTGGCCATCAAATAAACTTCGCCTTCAGATTCTACCCACGCATATTCAAAATCAGGATTTAGCGCAATAGCAACATTGGCAGGTAAAGTCCAGGGAGTAGTAGTCCAAATAACTACAAACACATTTTTATCTTTAGCAGCCTCAGGTACAAGGCCCTTGCCATCTTTCAATGCGAACTTAACAAAAATAGCAGGTGATTTTTCTTCCCCATATTCAATTTCTGCCTCTGCTAAAGCAGTTTCACAATGAGGACACCAATAAACTGCCTTTTTACCCTTGTAAATATATCCCTTGGTTGCCATTTTACCAAAAACTCTAATTTGTCTTTCTTCATACGCCGGTTTTAAGGTAATATAAGGGTTTTGCCAATCCCCTAAAACACCTAAGCGTTTGAAATCTTTGCGTTGTTGATCTATCCAACCCAAAGCATAGTTACGACATTCATTACGCAAGACAAGAGTATCTAAGGCATGACGATCTAGGCCTAAATTGTTAATTGCTGCATGCTCAATAGGCATACCATGAGTATCCCAACCAGGAACATATGGTGTGTCAAACCCTTGGGCATATTTGTATTTTACAACAATGTCTTTCAGAATTTTATTTAATGCCGTTCCCATATGAATCCTACCATTAGCATATGGTGGTCCATCATGTAAAACGAACTTTTCCTTGCCTGCATGCAGAGCTTGTTTTTTCTCATAAATCTTGTTTTCGTCCCAGAACTCTAAAAATCCAGGCTCTCTTTCCGGCAAACCGGCTCTCATAGGGAATTCAGTTGTCGGCAAATTTAATGTTTTACCATAATCCACAATACTACACCTCCAAAAAAAATAAAGCCCCCTATCCCAAAAAGGGACGGGGCTAAATTACCCGTGGTACCACCCTAATGACACCTATCGGTGCCACTCAAAATGTTTTAACGCTCATTACACGATTTGGCCTACTACTGCTTCGGCAAATTGCTCTAGAGTGATTTTCCTTTGTTAAATTACTGGCGGACTCACACCATCTCCGCTTCGCTCTGCAGGCTTTAACAAACTACTGTCTCTATCATCGCTTTATTCATTATTAAAAACACTATGATTATACAATAATATAAGCATTAGTGTCAACGCCAAGCAAATTTATAATTAAAAATATCTAAACTGCCATTTCTTTGCAAATAGGAAGTATCGTTAAGTAGAAATATTGCGTGTTCTTGCCACTTATTTACTCCAAGTATACTAATAGAAGCAGGTTTTACATCAATGGAAAAATTTTTATTACTCACTTCCGCAATATCCATTCCTATCCAAGAAAAAACTATATTTTGTATCGTCCCTTTATGAGCCACAATGATAATATTTTCGCCGGCAGTAATAATATCATTAAATCCGTTCACTGTTCGATGGTAAAACTCTCTACGGGTCTCACCACCATCATAATTGGCATGATCCAACTCTTTTTCTGAT
>JAAYAE010000165.1 GCA_012719555.1 Acholeplasmataceae bacterium
ATATATAGTTTTATTTATTAATAAAACCATTTATTTTAGTTTACCTAAAGAAGGGCCTATAGGTACATATGAAACAACAACGTGGTTTTACACTAATTGAATTGGTCATTGTTATTGCCATACTGGGTATTTTAGCCGGTATTGCTATTCCACGCTTCTTAGATTCTCGAGCGTCCGCAAATGGTGCCAAGTTGCTCGCAGACTTACGCGCTATAGATAGTGCTTACAATGTGTACGAAGCAAGAACAGGCGAAGCACCTACAACTATTGACCAATTAGTTAATTATGGCACTGGGAACTCCTTATTAGCGGCAATTCCTGTACCTCCTAGCAGTGATATGTTAATTACTCAAAATGATGGTACGCAGCGCAGATTTACAGCCCTAGACACTTCCTATGAAATTACCAACGGGAGAGCTACCTATACTTGCGGGGAAGGCTCCAAAGAACCTGTAGAATGGTATCTTGCAACAGACTCTTCGTCCGGTGGAAATAACACTGGTTCCGGTGGTGTAGCAGATAGCTTAAACACAAGCAATTGGGCTGCCTTTTTAGCTCAAGCTGCCAGTGGTTCTGGAGGTAATACAGGTACTGCTCTTTACAAAGATTCCTCTGGTATATATTTACTGCGCTATAATCAATATGTTTCCGCTCAAGTTGCCAGTACTAATCCTACTTTAGCAGAATATGCGGCAGCAAATCCGGGTAATGCCTTTAAAGTAGATACAGATAATATTTTAACCAGTGCAAATATGACAACTCTTTATGGGCAAACAGTATGGAAGGAAGATAGCCTTCCACAAGCCGGTGATGTTTATCAAGATGGCACTAATTATTATGTATGTATTAGAGCAGCAACAAATATATATAACTGTACAAGCCTTTCCAATACAGGTGACTGGCTAAAAGTTAGCTAAACATTATGTTATACCATGTAAAGTGTTTTCTCAAGGCAAAATAGCCTATATTTACTCTTGTCTAGTAAAATAGATGAGTAAATATAGGCTATTTTATTTTTTATCTCTTTTTCGTAATAATTTCTTGTTGTTTAGAAGCAATATTATCTCGCTGCTTATAGGTTGTAGAGTTTTTGCCGCAATGTTTTTATGATTTCCAGTAACAATTTTGCAGCTGGCTGAATCGCTTCTACTTCCAAATACTCTTTGTCTGTATGAGCACTGCCTCCGAGAGGGCCAAACCCGTCAATAGTAGGTATCCCTAAAGCAGCAGAGAAATTACCATCGCTACCACCGCCGGCTTTGCACCACTTGCAAGGCATAGCCAAATTTTCGCTAACACTATTAACAAGAGTCATAAATTCCTCCGTTTTTAACGTCACGAACATTGGGGGCCTAGTAATGCCACCACTCACTTCTATTTTTACCTCTTTCGCTTTAGCATGTTCTTTCAACCTTATGATACAATCGTTAAATTTTTTTTCCTGTTCCAGCCTTACCAACCTCAAATCTACTACCATATTAGCTTCAGAAGCAACAATGTTTGCTGCCTCTCCTCCTGCCACCGTACCAATATTTATAGTAAAACCTTCAGGCAAATCAGTTAAATCAGTCAGTTTACCAATCCAGTACGCCATTTCCGTGATGGCACTTCTTCCTAATTCAGGATTATTACCGGCATGAGCAGCAATGCCTTGAAATTTAAAAGTATAGCGTCCTAAACCTTTACGCTCTTGTACATGTTCATTAGCACCCCTAGCATGTTCTAGGACAATAACATACTTACTTTTTCTAGCTAAATCTTCTAACCATTTACGAACAAATTTAGAACCTTTTTCTTCCTCAGGGTTTAAAGCTAAACAGACTTTAAGCGGAGCCAAGATTTGCTGATTTGCCATGCCTTCAATAACATAGGCTCCCATTAAATCTCCGGATTTCATGTCTGTAACCCCTGGGCCATAAGCACGTCCCCCTAAAATCTTAAAAGGTCGCTGTGCTGCTGTGCCTACCTCAAATACTGTATCCATATGTCCCAAAAGCAACAAGTCATATTGGTCATCCTGCGTATTACTAATTTCCACGCATGGCCCTAACAATAGGTTAGCATAATATTCTTTTATGAACCATCCGTCTTTAGAAAATTTTTGTTTGAAAAAAGTTGCTATTTTTTCCACACCTTGTTTATCACTGGCATTACTATCAATATTGACCAAATACTCTAAATCAGATAAATATTTTTCTAAGTCAAACTTAATCATTTTTTATTTACCCTTCTTGTTTATAATGAATGCTAACGTTTAGGTACTTTAGCAAATTCAGCAGAAATATCTTTTTGCAAAGCAGTATCTGTAAAAATATCGTAAGCCGTCATAGCTAAACTCTTGGCGCCTATTAAAAT
>JAAYAE010000166.1 GCA_012719555.1 Acholeplasmataceae bacterium
AAGGAGTGTTTATGGCATTTTAACAATTCTTGGCCTTTAAATTCTTATGACGTAAATGACAAGGAAATTAGTACCTGTGATTTGTCCCAAACCACAAACAAAGTGATTTTTACTGGGGTAAGTTTTACTGATGGTACAGACGATATTAAGTGTTACAATATACTACCGGCAAAATAAGAGGTGTGCTTACATGAAAATCAGTGATGAAACAAAAGAAATATTAAAAAAGGCATTATTCTTGCTTGATATAGATGAAGATACTTTTGCTGCCATGGACGCTGAGTGCGTCAACACAGAGTATTTTATCGACAGCATGTTAGATGAACTAAGTGAACGTAAGTATGTATACTTTACCAGAAACAAAGCATACATAGATAAATTCGCAGTTAGTAATGAAAAAAATGGTAAAACATTTTCTATAGATGTTGGTGGGGCCTATTTTATTGGCACTGTACAGTCAGCTGTAGCAAATGAGTTTGCAGAAAAATTGCGAGAATATTTTGCCGCAAGTGGTGATGACGAATATAAGGTAGAAATTCTATGAGAATTCTTATTGACGGAGATGGATGCCCTGTTGTAGATGAAGCAATTTCTATAGCTGGAAAATTTGGCTTAGAGTGTTTAATTTTATGTGATACCAGTCACGTTTTTGCCAAGCAAGGTGCGACTACCATGACTTTTTCTAAAGGGGCCGATAGTGTTGATTTTGCCCTTGTTAATATGATACAAAAAGGTGATGTTGTCATTACTCAAGACTATGGACTGGCAGCTATGTGTCTAGCTAGGTTGGCCAGAGTGCTTAGCCAAAATGGTATGGAGTATGATACTTACAACATTGATTCTTTGCTTTTGGCAAGACATACGGCAAAGAAGATTAGAATGGCAGGTGGACGTTTAAAAGGACCTAAAAAGCGTAATTTGGCACAAGATGAAGCTTTTAAAAATAAATTAATGGAAATAATAAGTAGTACAATTACAGAAGTTGTTTAAAATAAAAATACACTAAGCGGTATAGGGCTTAGTGTATTTTTCTCATTTTTTCTTAGGATTTACATAGTTTTGAATAGCCTCTAATAATTCTTTACTACCTGAAGGATTGACTCCAACTAGTTCATCAAGTATGAAGAGATTTTTCAATTCCTTACTCCATTGAAAACAGTCGTTTTCATCATAGCAAGCAAGGACTAGCGGTGCTCTGTTGTCTTCAGGCTTGTTACCACCTTCATCGGTAACGATGATGTAAGCATGATCTTCAGGAAAATCCATGCCATAAATAGTGATATGTTCGTCTTCGGTTTCTGATTCCCAAAAACCAAGTTTATCTAATACTACAGATACTTCAGACATATTTGCATCTCCTTTTTTGTCGAGGCCTATTTTTTGTTTAAGCCATAACTACATAGTAGAACAATAATATGGTTTTGTCTACATTTAATGGTATAATCAATATTATGATAATACCTAAAAAAATTATTCGTTCAAAAAGAAAAAGTATAGCCTTAGTCGTTAATAGCGAGGGCGAACTCATAGTCAGGGCCCCATATTATGTGAATACCTCAACTATAATGGGGTTTGTGGAAGCAAAGCAAAATTGGCTGCGGCGTCAATGTTCAGCGGTAGTAGCCGCTAAAAGCAAATTTTGTAATATAACTATGTCCGAGGGTGATATTGTAAAATTTTTGGGAGAGGAATATACTATTAGTTTGTGCGATGTAGATAATATAATATTATATGGAACATATATAAAAGTCCCTTTTGCTTATTCCTGCGCCCAGCTTACGGCATGGCTCAAGGAAAAAGCACTGGCATTGCTGCAAAAACGAGTATCATATTATTCTATTGTTATGGGTGTGCTGCCTAAAGAAGTCAAAATATCAGGGGCACGAACACGTTGGGGTTCATGCAGTTTCAACAACAATATTAATCTTGCCTGGCACTTGATTATGTGTCCGCTGGCAGTTATTGATTACGTTGTAGTGCATGAATTAAGCCACATATCAAATAAAAGTCATGATAGAGCTTTTTGGCAGCGAGTTGCAGAGATTTTGCCTAACTATAGGGAACAGGAGAAATGGCTAAAAACTAATAGAAAGTTGATGGAAGTTCTATGAGTATAAACAAAAAATTGTTAATTGTTTTTGTAGGGTTGTTATTTATGGGGATAGGTGTTTTTATTGGGATTAACCATAGTGGTAAATATAAGGCACAAGTTATGGCAAAAGCAGAAAACACACCTGTGCATAATGCTAATACACAATTACCATATACTTTCTTAAATAATGTTATTGCACAATCAGGAGCGGCATGTTCAGTATATTATAAATCGTTGACTACAGATCAGGTATTTTATAATTAATCTGGAAAAATGCCGGCCGCCAGCCTTATAAAAGTATTTATCTTGGCTGAGGCCATGGATGAAGTAAAAGCAGGGAATTACAAGCTGGAGGATGAATACAAAATAGATGTGTCCGACATTGTAGAGGGCAGCCCTGCTTTGCAAAATAGACAGGCAGGAACTAAAATATCCTTTGGAACCTTGCTGGAAAAGATGATTACGGTTAATGACAATACAGCCACAAATATGCTTATTGATATTTTAGGCATGGATACTATAAATGAGTATATAC